>CAZCAZ010000029.1:0-14126 GCA_964496735.1 uncultured Nitratifractor sp.
ATACTGTAGCGTAAAATCATCTACCGAAATACAGTTGATCTAGCCAGTCCCTATTGGTCGTTTAGCTCAAGTTGGTTATAATACCTTATAGACAATCAGCTATTGTAAGGTTTCATTTGAGAACTATATTTTTATTATTGACTTTACTATTGCTTGCAAATGCAAGAGATGATCTTCCCAAAAATATAAAATATATTGACGCCAACATGAGCACAAACACAAAAGTTAAACTCAGCATTGAAAAAGCGTTTCACTCTCATGATGTCTCTTTGCTTTTTGGCAAAAGAATTATATGTGGACCAGGGCTGTGGACTCTCATTGGGCAAAAACCATTGATCTCCAATCTTGGGCTTGCTGATGTTAAATTTAACGTCCCCGTCACAAGCAGCAACAAAGAAGGCAAGACGCAATTCTTCAAAGGAGCACTGTTTCAAACAGAGAGAGAAATAAGCCTACTCGCCACCACGCTAAATACGCTACCTAATCTCAAGTCGATAAAAGTGCGAAAGATCAATAAAAAAGAGGCCGAAATATACTGGGCGATGATACCATACGATATCGAAGAGCCTGTTTTTATGGTAACAAGCGGCAATACGTTACGTTTTTTGGTAGATTTTGACACAAAGAACAATAAAATATTTTGGATCGATGAGTTGTCGCAATACGTAAGCAAATAATATTTTATCATTTGATCTACAAAAGACGGTTAGAAGACCGCCTTGAGCTGGTGTCGGAATTGCTCGGGTGTTATCTCTGGGTTTTTCCAGAAAGCAGCGATCAGGGATCGGAGTTGGGAGAGCTTGGACTCGGACATGAGGAAACGCGGGGTGTAGAGAATGTTTTCTTTGTGTTTCAGTTGAGGTAGTCTGCTCTGGGTGCAGGCATCCAGCCGTGATGCTATGGGGTCTTTGATGGCAGGTGTGGAGCCCTTGAGGATGTTGAAGTCCATTTGAGCTGTCTTGTCGAGGACGGTTTGGGCAAAGAGCCTTTGACCTGCTTGTTCCTCTCTGGTCTCTGTCTTGGGAAAGGCGATCACATCAATCGCCGCCAAAAAATATCGACCCGCACTTGGAGCTGGACGGCAGGCGAAATCCTGATCAAGCACCTTGTGCGCTATTTGAAATTCTGCTTTGGCCCAGTCACCCATGATCTGCATGGCTGCTGACCCATCCAAGACGGCTTCGGTCGCATCACTCCAAATATGCAAATGTTGTTTGGGTGATCGGTATTGTCTGATTGCCGCAAACACCGACAGTGTTTTTTTGAACTTTGCATCATTCAGCACGGTCACATCGTGCTCGGCAAAGAACCTCCTATAGACATCTTCGCCTCCCACACCGGCCAAAAGAACCGAAAAGAAAATACGCAGGCTAAAGTAATCATCGCTGACGGCGATCGGCAAATAACCTGCCTGCTTGATGGCGGGAGCCTGGGCAAGAAAGGTATCCCAATCAGTAGGTAGGGTCAAGTGGAGCTCGCGGTAGATCCGGGTGTTGTACCAAGCCCAGTTTTCATTGTGGATGGCGATGGGGGCGCCCATCACCTGACCGTCGACCCGCAATGCGTCCAGCACAAAGGAGCGAAGCGGCTTTTGCCACGTGTTGTCGTCGCCGACGATGCGACGCAGGGGCTGTATGCGGTGGAGGTGGGTCATGTTGCGGATGTCGTTGCCGCCAAGCAAGAGCAGGGCGCCGACGGGGTATCCTTTGCTCTCGCGTATTGAGTTTTCAATCTTCATGAGCGGGTAGTTTTGGGTAGGGATATGGTGCCAGTCTCCGCCGCGTTGCGTAAAAGCATCCCCAAAGACATTCATGGCCTTGACCTCGCCCTTGGAGATCCAAAAGTGTAAAAATTCCATGGAGCTCTTGCTATGTGGTGCAGGCTCGACAGGCTTGGTGGCCGCATCGGCAAGCGAGACGCAGGAGAGAGCCAAAGCCAGCATTAGTTTGGGCAGCACGGGGGTCATGATATATCTCCTTGTTGTTTGCAAAGCCCAAGGCACTCATCCCATGGCATGGGGCTCGCGACATGGTAACCCTGCATGAGCACATTGGGCCATTGGGTAAAAAAGTCATATTGCTCTTGTGTCTCAACACCCGAAATGAGCACTCGCACGCCCAAATCATCCGCAATGCGCACGATGCCATCAATGACGTGTTTGACCCTCTGATCCTTCAGTGCACGCAAGGCAAAAGAGCGATCGAGCTTGAGCGTATCGCAAGGAAACTCCAGTAGATGCGTCAATGATGCATGGCCTGTACCGTAATCATCGAGCGTGATGGCTGCACCCAAATCCTGCATTAGGTGCAAGTTGTGATTGATGATATCACGAGACTGATCTATGGTAATGTCTTCAGAAATCTCGATTTGCAACCAGTCCAGACTTTTGCCTTGGATTTTTTCAAACAGATAGGATACCAGATCAGGCTCAATCAAAAGATATTTGGTAAAAGTCACACCCATTCTGATGGGAGGAATCCCCCTTGCCTGTGTCTGCTGATAGTCATGATGGACCTGCCTGAGGATGGACTCTGTCATGTATTTCAGCAAGTTGTGGTTTTTGATGATTTTTAGAAAGGATTTTGGGGAGACGATCTCGGTGTCACTTTTTTGCCAGCGAGCCAAGGCCTCGACGGCGACAATCTTGCCACTGGAGATGTCGATAATGGGCTGGTAATATGGGATGATTTTGTCATTCTGGATTGCAGCGGCCAAGTCCCTGGCCAAGGCCTTGGATCCAAATGCTGCTTGATAGTTTTCGATGCTATAGGAATAGATGGGCGTGTTTTTTTCCTTTTTGGAAGCCGCAAGAGCAAAGTCGGCTTGGTCAAGTATGGATTCCATGGATGCTTCTTGGTCGGGTCGGTATGTCGTCAGCCCTATGTGGGCATCCAGGCGAATCGTATGCCCACGGTATGCCAAAGGAGCATGTATGGCGTCGAGTAATTGGAGTCCGTAGGCGGGTAGTTCGTTGGCCGTGGATGCGTCAGAAATCAATACGGCATATTTGTTTCCATCAATGCGGTACAAGGATGCATCGGAGTGTGCAAGGAAGTCCTTGATACGCTGGGCTGTCTCGTGCAGGACATAATCTCCCACGGCGTAACCATAGGCATCATTGATGGATCGGAATTTGTCGATATCGACAAAGAGGAGGGCGTGGAGTGTGTCGTTTTGGTGTGCCCTGATCGTATCCATGTTGAGCAGCAGGGCTCTGCGGTTGCCAATGTTGGAGATGAGCGAATCGGTGTAGGCGTATTTTTGCATTTGATTGAACTGTTTGGTAAACTGTGTGTCTCTGAGCTTGATTGTGCGAAGCATCGGGATGAAAACATAGTATGATTCTGCCAGAAGCAGCAGAAGTGTCACCACAATCAGTAGATTGTGTAGGCGACTTAGGTAGGTAAACTTTTTGGCCACATTGTGATGGATCTTTTGGCTGGCCGCTTCGATATTTTTTGAGAGACTTCCTTGTCGCGCAAGAGCTGATTCGGTCGGTATCCAGAGGGAAGACTCCCAATAATACTGATCCGGATCGAGCGTGGCGAGTTGGCGAAGGTTTGCGATGAGGGAGGTGAGGGTGGATTTGAGCTGATGGGGATCTTGGTAAAGTATGCCTTGTATGTCAATGCTTAGGATGGGGATGGTATTGTCACGATTGATCGATTCGAGGATCTGCAATTGCCTGCGGAGGTCATCGGCACTGTGAGCCAGCTGGGCTTGGACCTTGTGGTGCAGTGCCAGTGTAGCGGTATGGTTTTCCAGGGTGTGAAGTATCAGTGAGATGCCATCATGGGACTGGGCAATGTCCCTCTCGATCTGCTCTATCGGAGCGAGCAGGGAGAGGTTTTGTTCCTGGATTGTGTTCATCCATTGGATGATCATAAAATTCACAATTGAAAGCACAGTGAGTATGATGAAAATGTAGGCATAACTCTGCTTGATCTCCTTGGTGTGCGTGATCGCATGCTGGGTAGTATCAAGAGCAAAAGAGGGACTGTTTCTGAGCTGCATCAAGGCCTTTCTTCGTAGAAATGTAAACGATTATAGCACAGTGTGGATCGGCATGTTGAAGCCTTCATTCTATGTGTCCTCCTGTACAGTGTAGGCATAAGCCTCCTGGATATCCAACGCTTTGGAATAATAAAAGCCTTGCACGTAGGATATGCCAATTTCTCGGACGATTTGTATCTGTTCAGCAGTTTCTACTCCTTCGATGATGCATTCGTACCCAAGAGACTGGCTCAAGTCGTACAGGTGTTCGACGACGGCAAACCCCTTGTCGGTGTGCATGATATCGGTCAAGGCTTTGTCGATCTTGATGCAATCCAGGGGGAGAGTACACAGCGCCATGTAGCTGGAATAGCCATCGCCCACATCATCAATGTAGATCTTGAATCCATTTTCTTGCAGAAGAAGAAGGTTTTTTTCTGCGAGCTGATTGTCAAGCAGTTCTCTTTCGATGATCTCAAAGGCGATGTTTTCGTATTTGAGCATCTCGATAATCTGCAAGATGCTGTCGGTATCGGAAAGGGTATGTGGGTGCATGTTGATATTGATCTGAGTTTTTCTGTACTGGCTCTCGCGTACGAGGAGGTGCTTTTGGACTTCTTGACAGACCCACAGGTCTATCATAGTGGCAAAGCCGGCATTTTCGATGTCCTCTAGGAAATAGGGTCCGACGACTTTGCCATCCTTGAGTTGCAGCCTCAGCAGAGCTTCATAGTGCGAGACGCTGTGATTGTCTATATCGACAATGGGCTGAAGGTAGAGCAGCATGGTGTTGTCTTGGAGCAACGAGATGATGGACTCCATCTTGATGTTGGCTTCGATGATGGAGTGCTTGGCTTCATGAATTTGCAGGTCTTTTTTCTCATGATATGTTTTGGCGACATCGAGATGCGAGAGGAGAACATCATGGTGACGCTCGATCGATTGTGTTTGGGCGTATCGCTTGACAAAGGGAAGATAGAGCATCACGTCAATAAGCAAAATCACCGCTTGCATCATCATGGCAAACCCGTCGCCTTCTGTAGCATAGTAGGCATTGAAAAACATGGGTGTAATCCATGACACATCGTGATGGATGATGTGGATCGGATACAGTCCAAAGACGGTCAAGGCAAAAAAAGCATTAAACAACGGAATCAAGATAAAAGGGAACAGGAGGTAGCGGTTGAAGACAATGGGGAGTCCGAACACCATCACTTCACTGATGTTAAACAGAGAAAAGGGGATGCTGATCTGTGCGATGCGTCGCATATGGCGCTCCTTGACTCCGATAAAGATAGCAAGGATCAAAGCAGATGTGGCACCCGAGCCCCCATTGAGTACAAAAAGATTAAACACCTCACCATAGCTTATCGTGGGAGAAAAGGCTTCCGCCATGAGGTCTGTATTGGTGATCAGGTTTACGGTGTTGTCTCCATGCATGCCTGCAAACCAAAACAACTGCACAAAGAAAGTCTGAATATAAGCAAATATGTCATTGGGGATATCTAAGTTGACGAGGGAAAGGATATGGGAAAACGCGGTATAGAGAAGCCAATAGATCATCACCCACGCACCATATACTTGTATCAGCACAAAAAAAGACTTCATGAGGTTGTCGGTGTCACTTTTTGAGAGCAGCAGACCCATGGAGGATACCTTGTATGCCCTCAAGGTTGTGACCGTGGTAATGGGCACAAGGATAAACAAGAACCCGATAGTATCAAACAATGACGTGCCGGCTTCCTCCTTGGCTATCAGGCTATGCATGGTCAGCAGGATTGAAATCGAAACAAGAAATGACAAGGTAAAGTTGGCGTGGTGCCGGTTGGATAAGTGGTAGATAATCAGCACAAAAAGAACCAAAGGAAAATACTGACTAAGCAGCGCGCTGCTGACAGGCAGATCGAAGCCAAATGTGCGCAGAATCTGCAACACAAGCGTCAAGACTGATATGAAGATTACGTAGGGTATGAAGGAGACAAATGCTTCCCTTAGACCAATGGTGGTGAGGCTAAAAAGACGGGAGTTGTTCACGATAATATACCTTTCGTATCTTACTGAAATACAATTATCATATCATTTTGGAGCCAAATGTAAGTTTAGGCTATTTTATATCAATTATTTATAATAAATATCAATTTTTTTTGTGATCCGTGAAGAACGAAAAAATGGAGGATAGAGTGGACATGTGCGTGCAATAACAGTGGGAAATGTCAGAAGAATTTGCTGTGGTGGGTCCTCAGGGACTCGAACCCTGGACCGCCCGGTTATGAGCCGGGAGCTCTAACCAGCTGAGCTAAAGACCCACTTTGACATCATCGGTGGAGATTTTCTTTCTGCGGCGTCGCAGCGGGGCTTTGTACGCTTTGTCGGCTGACCCTTTCTCCATCATGGTGATATGTGCGTCGGCATTATACATGAAATATCTTTTAAACGCAATAAGATTGAGCAGGATACCAAAAAAAATCGCAAAGATGATAAACGATGTCCCGCCATGACTAAACATCGGCAGCGGCACCCCCACCACCGGCGCCAGTCCGATGATCATATACATGTTGACCCCCATGTAGATAAAAAACAAAAATCCCAGCCCAGCTGAGACGCTGCGGATATAATAATCCTCTGCATAAATACGCGAGAGAGTCAAGAGATGAATAATGAGCAGAATGTAGGTCGCAATGACCGTCAACATACCCTTGAATCCCATCCGCTCCCCGAGATAGGCAAAAATAAAGTCACTGGAAGCAATGGGAAGGAACTTGAGCTGGGTCTGGGTCGCCTCGTCTTTGGGCTTGCCTTGCAGGCCACCTGAGCCGATAGCAATGAGTGCCTGCTGGACGTGATAGCTGGGCTTGCCGAGGAAGTCGCTGATCCGTTTTTTCTGATAGTCATGCAAACCGTATTGGTACACTGTGGGCATAGAAATACCGAGAAACACAATGAGGCTTACGAGCAATTTCCAGTGAAGTCCCGCCAAAAAAAGGATACCGTATCCGGTCATGAGCAGCACCAGTCCTGTCCCCAGGTCCGGCTCCTTGGCGATGAGGTAAAACGGCACCAGTATGACAAGAGAGAGTACACCAAACATTTTGGAGCCGTAGCCTTTTTCTGGCGGAGGATAGCGTCCGATGAGGTATGCCAACATCAAGACAACACTGATCTTGATAAACTCGGAAGGCTGGATGGTAAAATGGGTTCCAGGAATCGCCAGCCAGCGCTTGGCACCCAGGATGCTAATACCAAAAAATTTGAGGGAAATAAGCATAAGAAGGTTGAGCACATAGCTAAGAGGTGCGACCCACCACATGATCCGTGCCCATGGGATAAATGCTGCGGTCAACATGGCCAAAACGCCGACAACATAGTAGACGATCTGTTTGTCAAAAAGCCGGGGGTCAATCTCTTTGACTAGCATCGAAGAGATGACCAGGATGGGCAGAACCTGAAGAATGAGAATGTAATTGAAATTGCGGGGTATTTTGCGAAAATATTCGCTGATTTCCTGACGTTCCATGCCACTCTTTTTATTTTTTTGCTATTATACCCAAAAGGGGTAACGGTTCCCTAACAACAAGGATCACCATGCTGGCATCGCATTACAAACTGTTCGACTCAGCTGAGGGGACACGTCATTGCGTGAGCGAGCGAGCAAACGGACAGCCACTGGAAGGGTCGCTGGCTCTGCATACGGGGCAGGATGCCGAGCAGATTCGCGCCAATCGCAGCAAGGTAGCTGAGTACTTTGGGGAGCCGCCGGTTGCCTGCATCGCCGCACTTCAGGTGCATGGCGATCGGGTGCATGCAGTCGATCGGCCGGATCCACGAGGGTGGGATGCGCTGGATCAGACGTTTGAGGCCGATGCCCTGATAACCCATCTGCCCCATGTGGTGCTAACGATCCTTACAGCAGACTGCGTCCCGATCCTTCTGCACGATCCGGTACGCCATGTCATTGGGGCAGTGCATGCTGGCTGGCGCGGTACCCAGCAGGAGATTGCGCGAAAAACCATTGCAAAAATGGGTCAATTATACGGGACAAACCCCAAAGACTTGATCGTAGGCATTGGGCCGGCGATTGGGGGGTGCTGCTATGAGGTGGGCGATGAAGTCGCGGAGTATTTTACTGCCTACCCTGATGCCGTGACTCACAAAGGAGATGGAACGCATCTACTAGATACCAAGCAAGTCAATGCGATGCAGCTCGAAGCGCTGGGCGTGCCGAGAGTGCAAATCGAAATCAGCCCGTATTGTACCGCATGCGATGTGGATCGGTTTTTTTCCTATCGTGCAGAACAGGGAACAGTCGGACGATTTATGAGCTGCATTATGCTGGAGCAGAACTGACCTCCGGCAAAGCTATTTCGTAGTATAATTTTGCCGCTATGCGCCCGTAGTTCAGCTGGATAGAGCGTCGGTTTCCGGTACCGAAGGTCAGGGGTTCGAATCCTCTCGGGCGTACCAGTTAGTTTTGTATAGGACAACATACAATTACATTGAAAATACACATTTTATGACTATCCTAACCTTGATTTAAAGTCATTATAATCAAAATTTCTCTTGATATCTACTTCACCGTCTCTTCTCAAAATGGCAATACTTGGCAGTGGGATACCGTTGAACGTGCTTGCCTTGACCATGGTGTAGTGCATTTGGTCCTCAAAAATAATTCGGTCACCGATTTTCAATGGTGAGCTAAAACTGTAGTCTCCCATGATATCCCCTGCGAGGCAGGTGTTGCCGGCCAGACGATAAGTGTGCGCCATGGCACCAGCGGGTTGCGCATCGCGCACCTCGGCACGGTAGGGCATAATGATCGTGTCGGGCATGTGCGCTTCGGCGGAGGTATCAAGGATGGCAATGTCGATGCCGTTGTGGACAATATCGAGTACCGTTGCGATCAACGTGCCGGTCTCCCAGCCAACCGCCTCGCCGGGTTCGAGGTAGATGCTGAGGTGTGGATAGCGCGCATGGAAGCTTTTGAGGATGGAGACAAGTTTTGTGCGATCGTAGTCCGCGCGCGTGATGTGGTGTCCGCCGCCAAAGTTGACCCACTGGAGCTGCGCGAACCATGCGCCAAATTTCTCCTCAAAGACCGCAAGTGTCGCTTCGAGTGCATCGGCATCTTGCTCGCAGAGGGCATGGAAATGGAATCCATCTATATGGGCTATCGTCGAGGCATGAATATCGCCCGCAAGGGTTCCGAGGCGAGAATAGGGCGCACAGGGATTGTAGAGTTCACTAGGGGCAGCGGAGTATTCGGGGTTGACCCGCAGGCCTAGAGAGAGGCGAGGATTGGCTGATCGTGCGAGTGAGCCAAATCGCTCCAATTGTGCTGGGGAGTTGAAGACCATGTGATGGGAGATACGGGCGAGAGGCACGACATCTGTGTCGGAATAGGCAGGGGAATAGCTATGCACCTCTCCGCCAAATGTTTCCGATCCGAGGCGTGCTTCATGGAGGCCACTGGCGCACGTGCCATCCAGGTAATTGTGCATCATCTCTGCTGCATGCCAAAAAGCAAAACCTTTGAGAGCGAGGAGAATTTTGACGCCTGCCTCTTCTTTGATTGTCTGCAAAATCTGTAGATTTTCTTCGAGAAGATGCTCTTCTAATAGCCAAACAGGCGAGGGGAGCTTCTCTAAAATTTCTGCCGTGATGTTGCTCTGCTTGTTTGTATGAATCATTGTGTTTTACTCCGCCATTTTCATTCGAGCCAATAAGCCGGCCGTGGTCGTATAGCCCACTTCTGTAAACTGCAGTTCGCCTTGGCTGTTGTAGATAAATACCGTAGGGTAGACGCTGACCTTGAACCGTGCGGCACGTTTCCCATAAGGATCATTGAGTACGGGGTATCGGACACCTTCTTTTTGCATGTAGGCTTTGATTTGGGCGTTGGAGCCACTGTTGACGGCGACTGTTAGGACGGAGTACTTCTGGGCAACACGGGCGATGTTGGGAGCTTGCTGGCGGCATACAGGACACCACGTCCCCCAGAACTCAACAAGCAGTGGTTTGCCCTGATAGTCCTGGCGATTGATTGTCGAGCCGTCGATCCGTTTGCCTGAAAAATCAGGGAGTTTTGTGTTGTCGAGTTTTGGGGCTCGCCACCAACTGATGGCGGTACTCCCTACCCAGAGAACAAAGGCAAAGATGGCGATCTCACGTAGGAGTCGGAGGAGTTTTGGCGTCATGAATGTTACTTTGTTTTGTTTTGTGCATGGTAACATAAATTTCTAACATCTAATTAATCAATGTTTAACAATAAAGCCTATAAAATAATCAAAAAAAAGGATTAAGAGATGTCCCCTGCACGAGATATATCCTTGATGGTATGGCTGATACTTTTCTATCTGTTTGCACAATATGCATCTGCCAACCTCAACATGCCAACACTGGAGATGAACTACATTGTTTGGGCACAGGATGAGCAGTTTTTCCTTACGACCAAGGATGTGTTCATCATCATTGGTGTTATTTTTCTTGCGACGGAAATGTACAAAGGGGCTACTGTTGGTATGCCCAATATCATCGGTTCTGTGATTAGTCTTGTTGCGATCATATCTTTTATCATTATGTTTATTACTTGGGACAAAGTACATACAACGGAGTTTCTCTTTTTGATCATCATGGCCTTGCTTGACGTCATTGGCAAGCTGGTCACACTCAGCAAAAAATAGTCCACCAAAGCCAAACTCCTGTGAGATCCACGCTCATCACGTTGCTCTCGGAGGCAACGTCACTTCGCCCCCAGATAGTTTCAAACATTCTTTCGCTTCTTGATGAGGGAGCCACCATTCCATTTATTGCCCGCTACCGTAAAGAGATGACCGGAGGAGCCGATGACGAGGTGCTTCGGAAGTTCCATGAGACATACATGGGTGCTAAGCGCTTACAGGAGCGTAAAGAGGAGATTGTGCGTATCCTGACCGACAAGAAACTTCTTGTTCCTGCACTTCAGAAGCAGATCGAACAAGCAGGCACTCTAGCCCAGCTCGAAGACCTCTATCGTCCCTTCAAGGAGAAGCGCAATACCCGTGCCTCCACTGCGATCCAGAATGGACTGGAGCCTTTAGCCGATATCCTGCAATCCGCAAAAATAAGCCGGCAGGAATTTGAAATCCAAGCGCAGTCGTATATACGGGGAGCAATCACGTGTCGCAATGATGCAGTGCGTGGCGCACAAGATATCGTCGCCGAACGCTACGCCGATCAACCCAAAGAGCGTAGTCTTGTTCGAGATCTCCTGCTTCGGCACGGAAGCATTGCGGTCAAGAGAGGCAAGGCGTTTGATGAAAAAGGCGTATACAAAAACTACCAAGATCACCAAGAGCGCATCGCCTCAGTCCCCTCGCACCGCTACCTCGCTATCAAACGAGGTGAAAAGGAGAAGCAACTCTCCGTCAAGCTCACCATGGATACAGAGCGCTACCTCGGCACCCTGAAGCGCTACAAAATCAAGGAACACATGGGGAGCAGCAAAGCCCTCTTGATGGAAGCGTATGTGGATGGATTTAGGCGGCTGCTTTTTCCTGCGATTGAACGTGAAGTGTTTGCCCTGATCAAGGAAAAATCGGATCGGGCTGCCATTGCCGTCTTTGGGAAAAATTTAAGTCAGCTCTTGATGACCCCACCGGTGACGCGTCAAGTATTGCTCGGCGCCGATCCGGCTTACAGGACGGGATGCAAACTGGCTGTTCTTGACGAAAATGGGGCCTACCTCGATAGCGCCATCATCTACCCTGCGCCCCCAAGAAGTGACTTTGAAGGTTCACGAAAACGCGTCCTCGATCTGGTAAAAAAATACCGGATAAACGGTGTGGCCATCGGCAACGGTACGGCGTCCAAGGAGACACAGGAGTTTTTCGCTCGTCTCAATGGAGAGCTTGGCGGCAAACTCAAATATACTGTCGTGTCCGAGGCGGGGGCATCGGTCTATTCGGCGTCCCGGATTGCCACGGAGGAGTATCCTGATCTTGACGTGACCATCCGGGGTGCGATCTCTATCGCCGGTCGCGTCCGAGACCCGATGGCCGCACTGGTCAAGATCGACCCCAAATCGCTTGGGATTGGACAGTATCAGCACGATGTCGATCAGAAACTACTAGAAAGAAAGCTTCATGAGAGTGTTGAGGCGCTGGTCAACCGTGTCGGAGTCGATGTCAATTCGGCCTCGGCATCTCTCCTCTCATTCGTGTCAGGCGTAGGCCCAAAGCTTGCTCAGCGCATCGTGGCATATCGTGAAAAGCATGGTGCATTTTATCGCAAAAAAGACCTGCTGCAGGTTCAGGGTCTTGGTGCCAAGGCCTACCAGCAAATGGCGGGATTCATCCGTATACGAGATGGAGAGAGCCTTCTGGACAATACCGGAATCCACCCTGAGAGCTATGGGGCAGCCGAGGCACTCCTGTCCATGAAGGAGACAAGTGATACCGCAAGGCTGGTCGAGAAGCTGCATGTAGGCGAGGCGACTCTGAGGGACATCATTCAGGAGCTTGCTAAGCCCGGATTTGACCCCAGAGAGGAGCTTCCTGCTGTCCCTTTTCGAGATGAGATGACCGATATAGCCATGCTTAGAGAGGGAAGCATTGTCTCAGGCATCGTCCGCAATATCGCCGACTTTGGTGCCTTTGTGGATATTGGACTCAAAAACGATGGCATGATCCATATCTCCCAGATGAGCCTTCAGCGCATTCGCCATCCCATGGAGGTCCTCTCGGTCAACCAATACCTGCCACAGATCGAAGTCATTTCGATTGACAGGGAGCAGGGCAAGGTGGGGTTGCGTTTGATTTCACCGTAATACATACTCTGTGCTTCGTCCGCCTTTTCCCTCCACTTTTCGGATGCAACCCGCTTCGGTCAGTTTTTTGATATCCCGGCTTGCAGTGATTTGGGTCGTTTGGGTGATCTCTCGATACATTTTGGGGTGGATGATGGTCTCTTTTCCCATGGAACGATCGGCGAGTACTTTTTCCAAAACCATGATTTGCTTCTCGTTGAGTCTCTGATGCCTGCATCGATCCCAAAATCGGGTTTTGTCCACGATGAAGCTGATACGATCGAGTGACGTTTCCAATGCTTTGATCAGCATATCGAGGTGCCATGCTACCCATGGGGTAAAATCGTATTGCCTGTTTTTGTGGAGGTTGGTCGTCTCGTCGAGCATATCATAGTACATTACTCGCTTGGACAGCAGCACCATGGAGATTGAATATGCCTTGTAGTGCTCCTGTGTACCGTGCGAGAGCAGGTAGTCGGCTATGGCACGTGCGATCCGGCCATTTCCATCGTCATAGGGGTGGATAGAGACAAACCACAGATGCGCGAGGGCACTCTGAATATAGGGATTTTCATCGCTGCGAGCACAATAGTCCAGCAGCTCACCAATATGGGTACCGATGCGATCGTGCGGAGGTGCGACGTATTTCACAATCGCTCCACTTCGGCTGAATGCATTTTCGACCACTTTCATATCGTCATAGTCACGAAATCTTCCAAGAGCGATCCTGTCCGTACTGTCACCGTATGCGCTGTGGGCAAAGAGTGCATTGTGCCAACCGTGCAGTCTCTCGATGGTCAAGGGGGTATTGTTTCTTGTGCAGTCAAGCAGTAATGCGGCCAGTGCATCTGTTTGTCTGGTCGATTGATTTTGGGTAGAGCGATAGTGGGTATTGATCAATTGGGCTATCGAGTCCCGGACACTCTCCCGGCGCAAATACTCCCCCTCGATCTCAGACGTCCCCATGATCTCATCGGTCAGGCTGTTGATCTCCAATGCATCCAACTCTTCGGAACCGGCAAAAGAGAGTATCCCGTCGATCTTGCCTTTGAGATGTTCGATTCGGCCTATGCGATTGAGCATTTGGCTTTTGTCATAAGGGAACTGGGGATAACGCTCATCTTCCCATATCCATTTTTTCGTACGATTCATGCTACACTCCATGTGGTGATATGAATAGAATGGTTAATTGTATCATAAAATGATATAAATGTTCTGATTAATCATATCATTCTTAAAAGTATTGACAGACATAAGGGGATATTTAGGATGGAATTTGATGTATTGATGGAGTAAACAGGTGGCGGACAGTGAGGGATTCGAACCCTCGATACCCGTTAGGATATGCACCCTT
>CAZCAZ010000030.1:0-14117 GCA_964496735.1 uncultured Nitratifractor sp.
CAAAAATTTTTGAAAAGCACAATGACCTGGATCAAAAAGCCAAAGATGCCGATGAGGGGCGCCTGCACTTGAGCGACATGGAGGTCGAAACCATCAAAAAAGAGAAATTGCTACTCAAAGATGAGGCACTCAAAATGATACTCGAATACCGAAAATCTCAAAACTAATACGACCTATTACACAAACTTCCAGCCTGCCTGCTCCATCATGGCTTGTGCTTTGGAGCACAACGGTGCATCGACATGAATGTATTTCTTTTTGATCGTTGTTTCCTGATGTTTTTCTAGCTTTTTATGCAATGCAAATAATTCCTCGGCTTCTTTGCGCAAAACCCGACTTTTTTTTACCAAAACCATTACACTGCAATAGTATCCATTCATATCAACACCCACATAAAGTGAGATCTTTTTTCGAGTTCCGAGTTCTTTTGGGGCAACAGGTGTAAACGTTTGACAAAGAATATTGTGCTGTCTAAGCTGATCGACGATCGATTTCATGATTGCTTTCCTTTTTTGTTTTGACGGCCGAGTGGGTGATGTTGATATATAGTTTTCTCTAGGTGTTTCTGTTCAATGTGCGTATAGATCTGGGTTGTCACTAGCGAGGCGTGACCCAAAAGCTCCTGAACAACACGCAGGTCAGCCCCTCCGATAATGAGGGCAGAAGCAAAAGAGTGACGCAAAACGTGAGGAGAGACCCCCAGATACTTTTGCGTAATGTTATATGCCGAGATGCGACTAAGCGTTTCCCCTCGATAATTGACCCACAAAGCACTGCTGCGCATATCCGCCTCCGACTGATATGCCTCGATAGCTTCAATCGCCATAGGCGCAATAGGAACAACCCTCTCTTTCTCCCCTTTGGCATATCGGATAGTAAGCCAACCATCCCGGATATCCTTGCGCTGTACAGAAAGCGCCTCGCTGATCCGTGCCCCGCTTGCATAAAGAAACAGAATCAATGCATAATCACGAAGCCCCAAAAAGGTACGGCGATCTACAAGAGATAGACCCGTCATGATTGCTTCATGGCTCAGATATTTTGGAAGACTTTTCTGGGTACGTGCCATGGGGATTTTGATCGTACTGATTGCAAAATCATGCACATGGCAAAAGTCAAAAAAGGCATTGATGGACGAAAGTTTTCGATTGAGGGTTCGTTTGTTGTCAAAGCGAGAGAGAAAACCAAGAACATCCATGGTCTTCAATTTGACCAAGGGATGGGAAGTTGTAGATTCCAATTGATTGAGATCGCGTACGTACGCCTCAATGGTTAGAGGGTCAAGGACTTTGGTGATCGAGAGATATTCTTCAAACGCTTCAAGAATATCACTCATGTATCATCTAGTTGAGATCGATCGTGTAGTGTTTGAGTAGCTGGGCAATTTTTGCCACAGGGGAGTTTTCAGAAATCAGAGACAACTTACTCTTGGCCTCTGATTTTTTTCCGGCTTTGAGGTCAGCATATGCCTCTTCGACGACAGTTAGATCATGATAATAGACTGAATCTATAGGCTTGCTTGCAAGAGCAGCAGCATGGTATTTTGCCATATCAGCTACCAAAGCATCACTGCTGCCCGCAAAGGATTGGATTTTTTCTGCTGATTGATCTTTGAGTGCCTGACTCAGCTCGTAGAGCGCATAGAGTTTTGGGTTGTTTTCTTCAAGTGCCTTCAGTGCGGCACTATCTTTTGGACTGCTCTGTAGCGTCAAAAAAGCTTGATTGGCCGTCTTGAGTTTGTTTTGCTGATAGGCCTTCCATGCGGCATTTCCACCCAAGCCAACGATCAACAATATTGCTGCTGCCCAGATGAATATCTTATTTTTTTTATAGATACGCTCCAGTTTGAACGCACTTTCCAAAATCTTCTCATCACCGCTCAACTCTTCTTTGACATGTTGCAATTCATCTTTGATGCTCACATAAATCCTTTGCTTTGCAAAATAATAACGCGCATTATACCACAAATCTTTCCAAAATATATTTCGCATATCCTGGAAATACATCAGCACGGTGCCGACAGCTCTCTCCTTGTACATTGACAGCAGTTTCCAACAAGAGCTTTAAACTTGTCTACTTGATGCTCTTCTGCAGGTGAATCAAAAACGTTGTTCCCTTGGGTGTACTCTTGACGGTAATTTTAGATTTCATTAGTTCTGTCAAAATCAGATTGGCCATATAGAGCCCTAGGCCCGTACCATTTTTTTCACCTTTTGTTGAAAAATATGGGTCAAATATTTTCTCAAGTATTTCCTCTGGAATCCCTGCAGCATTGTCAGATATTCTGATCAAAATAGTCTCTTTTTCTTCCCGAATCACGACCGAGATACTTCTAGGTTTCCTATCCAATTCCAAGAGCGCATCTTTGGCATTGGCCAAAATATTCTGAATGACATGATTAAGCTCATTAGGGAACCCATGCATTTGAGAGCATCCTTTTGCTGTAAAATCAATCGTCACTCCCGCATCTTCATAGATCATGCGGATGCGACTGAGCAGTTCCCCTACAGAGTCCTCAACGCAGTAATCAGTTTTTTTTCTATCCGCGTTGTAAAAATTTCTAAAGTCATCAATCGTCTCTGACATATGGACAATGAGCTTTTGCGACTTTTCTTGAAAATACGCCATTGCTTTAGCATCCAATTTGTCATTTTTGTATCTTGAGGCCAAAAGCTGATTTACCAGTGCTAAGTTGTTGAGCGGCTGTCGCCATTGATGTGCAATCATGGCGATCATTTCACCCATACGCGCCAGCCGGTCTTGGCGAAACATCACGATTTGCTGCTCTTGATTTCTTTCCAATGCCGCTTTGATCCTCTCCTCCAGTGTTGTGTTGAGTCTTTCGATATCCCGCGCCAGTCTTCTTTGTCGACGGTATGCAAGCAAGACAACAACAAGTACCAATAAAACCGCAGCCAATATCTTCCAAATCATCGTGTAATCTATCTTCTTGATGACTGTACTGTTCATCCATTTATCACTAATGGCATGAAATGCTTCTATAGGAGTAATTTTCAAGACTTTATCCAAAATAGTAAGCAAGCCTGGGTTGTTACGACTGACTGCTAGTGCTACATTGCTTTGCCTGGAGGAGACGTCAGCAAATATCAGGTCATCGCATTTTCCTCGCTCTTCCAGGTAGTCATATATCTCTTTTGGCACCAGAGCAAAATCAGATTCTCCTTGCTGTATGCTTTTGAGCACATCTTGGATGTTTGTCTTTTTTTTCCAATGAAGATTGGGGTATTTTTTTTGCAATGACCTGTGCATTGGATCCCCTCCCCATGTTGCATAAGTCTTATTTTTTGCTTGATCTATATTTGAAACCGGGTTGGATTTTTGCGCCACAATGCCCAGGCGATAGGTCAAGTACGGGCGTGAATAAAGAATCGATTTTGCATCGTGAGTCACTTGAAAAAATCCCGATGCGAGATCGCAAATATTTTTTTGCAGTTTATCCAAGGACTCTTCACGTGAATCTACAGGCACATAGGCCAAATCTATCTTCAAACGATGCGCAATGGCCTGCATAATGTCTACAGAAATCCCACTGGGCCCGGTTTTTCCTTTGTATTCAACCGGGGTGTTGTTTGTTTGAGAACAAATACGCAGATTCTTTTTTTGCTGAAGATATACTCTCTCTTCTTTTGTCAAAAGCTCTTTGGTATTCAGTAAAGCATTAATTCCAAACCACTGATGTTTTAACTCCTCCAATACGTTTGGATCCAAACTTGCAAGAGCTTTGTCGAAAATGCGAATAAGAGTGCTCTCATTTTTGCTACCTGCAAATGCCAGGTGGCTGATCGTGCCCGGATCGACAAGGTAGTCTGTTGCCATAATGCTCGAAATAAGATTTTCACGCAAAATATAGTCCACTACAACTTGTTTTCCTACTACAGCATCTACCTTTTCAAACGAAAGCATCTCTAATGCTTTTGGCAAGTCAGGCACTAAAACTTGTTTAATTGCTGGATAATGCTTCGCAAGATATTTTTGAATAAAAAAATCCTTGACCAATGCCACGTGTTTGCCCTCAAGCTCTCTCAATGTGTAGATGGCCTCTTTTTTAACATTGGTATAAATGGCGTTTTTTGCGTGAAGAAATGGTTGGGTAAAGACCATATTTTTTTGGCGCTCCGGTGTTATGGATACATTGATCATAATATCAAGTGTGTCATTTTGAAGCATGGATAAAAATTCTCCCCAGCTGTATCCACTGACATATTGCACTTTTAGTCCAATTCTTTTTGCCAATGTATTCATCAGGTCGATCGAAAAACCTTTGGCTTGCCCATTTACATTAAAATTAAACGGAGGCCAATTCATTTCGTTATGAACACGCACAACGTTATGTTGTTTAAGATAGGTTCTCTCTGCGGGGCTCAATGTATTCAAAAAAGCATTCGTTTCTCCTGCTACTGCAATAAAACCGAAAAAAATGCTAGAAAAAAAGATCTTTTTCCATGCTGTCATATGATCTTAGCCTTTGGGGTAATTGGTGCCCACTACGCTTGGCGTAGGGGGCTTAATATACTACTCAAGTTAGCTTATATTAAGATTCTAAGTAAAAACACGTTAGAATCTGTTTAATCTATCTAGAGTAATAAAAAGGTATATATGAAAAATTTAAAAGTATTGGTTATTGAAGACGATGAGCTAGCATGTGAATTGATTTCTAATTATTTAATTGATGCCGGCTTTGATGTAGCCGTTGTCATGACAGCAACCGATGGCATTTCACACGTCAAACAAAAAGAATATGATATCTTGTTGCTTGATCTAAATCTGCCTGACTACAATGGCTACGAAGTGCTCAAGAGCATCAAAGACAAAATTCCCATTCCCACCATCGTGCTAAGTGCCTACAGCGATACAAAATCAAAAATATTGGCGTTTCGTTACGGAGCCAATGATTACATGACCAAGCCGCTGGATATGGAAGAGCTCGAAGCTAGAATATGGGTACAGCTGAGTCGCCATAGCGCTATACATACTCCTATAGAAGAGGAAGAAAAGAGTATCTTTGTTGTCAACGACTACAATATCTATCTTCGAAATGAACTAATGGATCTGACATCCATTGAATTCAAAATATTATCTTTGCTGATTCGTAATCGCAATCAAACAATCCAACGGTCAGAGCTTTTGGTTCTTTTATCCAACCTGAGCTCGGAACGTTCGCTCGATAATCATATCAAAAATATTCGGAAAAAAATAGGCGACAGTGGCAAGAAAAACAAATATCTTCGCACAGAATATGGTGCGGGATATAAGCTTGTTTTTTAGAAGGTTTTTCTCCTACAATTCTACTATCGTCGCGCCCAGATTGCCCGGCAGACGATAGTAGCGTTGGATTTTAGGGTGTACGCTAAGGTAGTCTGTCACCAAGCGTGATAAAACCCCTGTCCCCATGCCGTGGATGATTTCTACTTCACTCAAGCCATTGATCAGTGCATCGGACAACAGGCGATCCACTGCATCGATCGCCTCATCCCCATACATGCCTAGCAATTTGATCGAGACGCGTGCCCGAGATCGATCTGCATCGACCTTGCTGGTTGCCTTGGGAGGCTTGGGCTTGGGGACAGTCTCTTGCGCTCGCTTCAAATCGGATATGGGCACACGCATCTTGAGCCCATCGACAAGAATCGTAGCTTCTGTAGCCCTAAGCCCAATGACGTCACCTCGATGTGAGCGATACCTGATTCGATCACCGATAACAGGCGTGTACGTGACTGGCTTGGGCTTGGGTTGGGCCTTTTGTTTATGCTGATGTGCTTCGTTGAGTTTACGCCGACCTTCCGTTGATTCCTTGGCTTTAAGAGCTTGTTGCGCACGCTTGGTGGCTGCATTGTAGCGATTCTCATAGGTTGCCAGCACTTTTCGTTGCTCTTCCTTCATCTCTTCTTCGAGACGGACAAGGTGGGCATGTTTTTTGTCTAGAGCTTCAGATTTGTTATCCAGTTCGGCGATTTTATGGCGCATCGAGCGCTCCAATTCACTTGAACGCTCAATGAGTTCCCCTAGACGCTCTTTGTCTTCACCATAAAACTCCCGCGCCTTCTCGATAACATTGGGGAGGATGCCATACCGCTCTGCCGTTTCAAACGCATAACTTTTTCCAATGCTTCCCTGTAAAAATGTGTAAGTAGGTCGACGGTTGGCTTCATCATAAAGTGCTGCGACCAATTCCACCTCATTATCATCCCCCATGAGAGCTGCCAGCCGCTTGTGATGCGTTGTGACCACAAAAGTGATCCCTCTCTTGCGCAAAGTATCGAGTAAAACTTTGAACAGTGCTGCCGCCTCATCAGCATCCGTGCCCAACTCAATCTCATCGACTCCAACAAGCATCCCTTTGTGACGGAAAAGTTTGGAGAATTCCATCATTCGCCCTGCAAAGGTAGAAATATCATTTTTGACCGATTGTGGATCATCAATGATTGCTTCAATGCCCTTGAAGGTTCCAATTGAAGTATGGGTTGGATCACAGCGAAATGGCAAAAGGTAACGGCTCATCCATGCCGCACTAAGAATCGACTTGAGTAGCATAGTTTTTCCCCCCGCATTGACACCCGTCAAAAGCATGACAGATTTGTCAAGATGCAAATCGACAGGTACCGGGTCATGTAAAGCAGGATGAGCAAACGATCGCAAACGGACATGGTGTCCCTTGCTCGGCAAAACAAAAACAAAATCCCTCGCCCGTGCAAATCGCACCCGTGCCTGATAATGATCAAAACGATCAAACTCACGATTGACAAAGCTCAGAAAACGTTCCCACTGATAAAAGATTTGAGAAAAATCTCTTGCAAAACGCCACAATACTGTCTCTTTTCTGTTTTGTAAATCGTCTTGACGTTTTTTTAAGTCACTGACAGCATGCGGGAGAATGTAAAAGTATCCCCCGGCACTCCGGCCGACAACAGCAGCTTTGATCACCTGTGTAAAGCCACCTCGTACCAACAAAGTCTCTTCGCCGTTATGCAAGTGCACTTGGGCATCGACAAGATAGTCTGACAATCGCTGCGCATGTGCCAGTTTGTAAAGTTGATCTTTGATCGCTCGGCGATTGTGCTCAAGTGCGCGCTCAATGTCGTGAAGCTCTGGATCACGTGCTGGATTGATCTTCCCCTCGTCGGTAAAGGCACTCATGACCGTTCGGATCGCGTCAGGAATCTCAATCGCTCGTATCCAGCTTGACAATGGATCAGGCAGTGTCAGGGCTTGGATACGATGAACGTATTCTATCAACTTGACAAAGGCATAGATCTCATCCAGTGACAGGGTTGCCTGTTTGCGTAGACGTGCCAGAGGATTGTCAAGATTGTCAACCATAGGAGGTTCAGGAAATTGCAGGGTTTCGAGTGCACGGATATAACGGATATGTTGGTGACTGTCCCCCTCAAGAACAATCGATTTCTTTCGAGAAAAGAAATGCTCAAATGTGGCAACATACTCTGTCAAATCAAGTTTGTCAATTAGTAAACGATCTGTCAAGTTTCTATGCCTCACCTCGGATTTGATACGTGATATCGCCCGCACCAAAAGCAGCAATGAGCCCTTCACCGTATTCGCGAATTACATGACCGTCGCGGAAGATCTTTACAACACCATCTTCCTTGGTGACCCGATCCGCCATAAGCAGTTTGTGGCGGCTAAATGCTCCTTTGAGATCAATATCTACCTCAATCTCACCTGCCGCCCAAATAGGGAGAATCACCAACTCATCTGCCCCCTCAAAGCAAGAAACAAATCCTGAGAGGTTGTCGATGGTTCGGCTGTATTTATGAGGTTGCCAAATCACATTAAGCGTATGAAAATTTCGCAGGTCTCGATACGTATTCAGGGCAGTCATGGTCGCTTTGATTTCTGTAGGATGATGACCATAATCGTCAATCACCACACACTGATCTCTATTTTGAATCACATCAAAACGCTTCTTGATTCCGCGGTAGCTATTCAAGTGAACACGAATAGATTCAATGGTCTCACCTAGCTCTAGTGCCGCCAGGATTGCCAAAGCTGCGTCAAGAGCAATATGCTCCCCGAAACCAAAGACATCAAATGTCCCCATATCTCGCAAATCAAATCGCGTATGGGGTTTCCCCTCGAGAAGAATGTATTCAATATTGGTGATATCTCGGGAGGGATAAAGGCGTACTGCATCGATCGTCAAGGTACTCAAAAATGGATCTTCGGCATTGATCACACGGACAGACGAAAGGTCGAGAAATCGACGATACGCATTGTAAAATCTCTCTTCGTCATATTCGTAGTACTCCATATGCTCAGGCTCGACATTGGTGACAATTGCTAGATATGGATTACTATTGAGAAAGCTCTCATCGCTCTCATCCGCTTCAAATACCACACGATTGTTATCGTAATGGCGCACATTTGAGCCAAAGGATTTGGCTATGGCTCCAATGAGCGCATTGGCTTCGGGAATCAAGGATGCCAACATGGCCGACGTGGTGCTTTTGCCGTGTGCCCCACCGACAGCATAGACTTCTTGGTCTTCCAGGATAAATTTCAGAGCTTCTTTACGAGAGAGGACATCGATTCCCTCTTCGCGAGCACGGATATACTCGACATTGTTGGGACGAACTGCAGCAGAATGAATCACGCGATCGGCACCCTTCACGGCATCTGCATGATGAGGGATCGTAATCTTGGCACCAAAGTTGGTCGCCAGATCGTTCGTAATCTCTGTTTGCCTGATATCGCTACCACTGATTGTGTGGCCCTGGCCCGATAAAAACTTTGCCAGTGCAGACAGCCCTATGCCTCCGATACCAATAAAATGGATCTTCATTTTTTATCCAACACTTCCAACTCTTTTTTTCCTGCAGTGATATGATGTCCCCACATTGCCTGGATCATGTCATTGGGCTGCACAAATTCGGTGATAAAAATACTCTTGGGATCCTCGGGGTCAAGGTGGGTCACATCAGCAAATTCATCAATGAATTTTTCAAAGGCAATCCCCTCCATTACAGCCGCAGCATGCACCATCATGGCCTCACGTATCTCTTCGTCTGTTATCTGGTGATACAATACAAGAAAGATCTCTTTCGCGCCTTTTTGGTCCCCTTCACTGTAGCGCTGAATGCCATGTTCATAAATAGCACGCGCAATGGCATACTCTTCAGGATCTGCCAAATTAAACCGTTTGTGTTCCGTCAGGTACTCAGCCAGTACATCAAAGGAACGGTTGACGATGAACGTAAACAGATCATTGATCTCATCTTCACTCTCTTGCATGGCCAGTTTGATATCGAGCAGTTGATAACCCTTGGCCACTGAGTTTTGCTCATTCATCTCTTTGGCAAGCAAGCGGACATTGTCCTGAAATTCCGTATCGTTTTTTAATGCCTCTATGTCAATCGTTTGCTCATTCATTTTGATCCTTCTTTGATAAATTGTGCGACACGCTCAAGTGCTTCGCGCATCAAGGGTTCTTCATACACCAAGGCGAGTCGAACATAGCCGCTCCCTTGCCCCTCTCGTCCCAGGTATGACCCAGGTAAGACTTTGACGTGATGACGCCGATAGAGTTCGCGTGTAAAGGTCAATTCCTCGGATACCTCCAGCCATATGTAAAATGTGGCTTCAGGAATGGGCACCCCCAATATCTCTTGTGCCAAAGTCATGTTGCGTCGGTACTGCGCACGAAAACCGTCAACATGCTCTTGATCCGCCCACGCCACAGCAGCTGCATGTTGGAGTGGCAGCGGTGCAGCGCACCCCACGTAAGTGCGGTATGTCATGTATGTCTTGAGTATTTCGGCATCTCCTGCTATAAATCCACTCCGTAAACCTGGGGCGCTCGAGCGCTTGGAGATGGAGTTGACAACAAGAATATTTTTAAATGTGGGATTCCCCGCCGCTTCACTTGCATTAAGCAACGAAGGAACCGGCTCATCAAGATAGAGATCCGCGTAACATTCATCATTGAGGAGGACAAAATCATATCGCAAGGCCAAGCGAACCCATCGGGTCATCTGATCCAGTGTCATCACTGATGCGGTTGGATTATCCGGAGAATTGAGGATTACGAGATCACATTCCGCCAAGGCTGCCTCGTCAACATCCGGTTGAAAACCATTGTCAGCCATCAAATTTATATAGACAACCCGCGCTCCACTGACCCGCGCTGCCCCTTCATAGATCTGATAAAAAGGATTAGGAAATGCCATGACGGGATCATGGATTCCCTTGAGAAGAAACTGAGGGAAGTTGAACAAGACTTCACGTGTCCCAAATGTGGGAATGATCTGCTCTGTCGCTAATCTCAGCCCAAAACGCTTGTCAAGATATGTCAACATCCCCTGACGCAAAAAATCCTCTCCAGCAGTTTTGGGGTATTTATTGAACAAATGTGCATATTGATTTAGAGCATCAAGGATAAATGCAGGTGTATCAAACTGAGGCTCCCCGATCGTAAGGCTTCGGAGCTCCAAGTCTGAATTTGGAACAACACCCTCCAAGAGTTGATTGAGTTTTTCAAAGGGATATGCCTCAAACTGCGTTTTCATTGCTTACAACCTTTTTCGTGTATGTTTTTATGTCCGATGTATTCATGTCGCTTCTCGCTTCTCATGGATCGCGCCCCGTTACCGTAGATTATTTATTTCGGACAAGCCACTCTATGATTTGATTCTGCAAGGAGCTCCCTTTCCAGCGTTCACGTCCATTATATAGAACAGCAAGTACATACAGTTTTCCAGAGCGGCCGCGTACATAGCCGGCAATATTTTTTGCATTGTTTAGCGTGCCTGTTTTCATCCATGCACGGCCTTTGGCAATGCTGTGTTTAAATCGACGATTGATGGTACCATCTTTCCCGGCAATTGCCAATTCATTCATCCAGCGACTTCCAAAGGTTTTGTATGCATCTTTAAGGACTGCAACCAATGCTGAAGCCGTAATTCTAGAGCGACGCGAAAGGCCACAACCGTTGACGATCTTGATGTGACGATCCCACAAACCGCGCTTTAAAAGGATAGAGCGTACCGCTTGTGTCCCCTTGGCTTCAGTAGCGGGTGCTCCCCCGTGTTGTGCACCCAGCAATAGGAAAATATGTCGCGCGTAAAGGTTGTTGCTCTTCTTGTCTGTTTTGGCCACAATTTTCAATAGAGATCGTGCACGGTGCACCATAAGTGCCTTGGCTGCCTTTGGAACACGAGCAAGAATCATCTTGCCATCAAAAGCAATACCTGCTTGTTTCAAGCTTGCAGAAAATGCATGATAAAAACTCTCATAGGAGTGGGTCAAAAGCTTCTTGTATGTTCGTCTAGGACAACGAGTTGAGAGTGCACCTGTCAGCACAACAGAGGGGCGACCGTTGTGGTAAGCCATGCCAATATTTGGCCAGCCGTTTTTTCCCCGACATGCCTTATCCGTTGGCTTGAGGCGGTTGACAATATCGTACGCGTCACCAGAGATTCCTTTGGAGACGCGTATGCCCCCTTGGGTCGGTTTCACAACGATACTTGTCATGTGGTCATCCAGCATGAGGGCGTCTGGCATGGCGTTGTACTCACTGTAGCGGTTACGATCAAAGCCAGAACTTACTTTTTCGCTTGTTGAAAAAAAAGTACGATCGATGATCATATTGCCCGTAATGCGTCGCACTCCCAAGCGACGCATCCTTTTGGCAATACGGCGAAGGTCTGATTGACTCAAGGTCGGATCACCAAACGCCTCGACGGCCAAGTCCCCTCGGATCACGCCCCCACCAAAGCGTCCTGTGTAGTAAAACCGAGTTGGCCAGCGAAACGATGTACCCAAATCCTTCAATGCACTGTACGTGGTCAAGATCTTCATGACGGATGCTGGGACACGTGACTGGTTGGGCGTCAATGATGCAACCGTCGCACCGCTTTTTACTTCACGTATCAGGAGACTGACACTTGAAGGATTGATTTTGTTTTTTGTCAGCATGGTCTCAATAGCATGCGGCAATCCTGCTACAGAAAAACCCACCACGATCATCCAGGTGGCCAATAGGCGTATCATGACTGTCGTGCCTCCACTGCAATGCGCAACTGGTTCAAGGCCTGCTCAAGCGTCGCACGAGATGTCCCAATATTGAGGCGCATAAAGCCTGATCCGGCTTCTCCAAAACTTACCCCAGGATTGAGTGCCAGTTTGGCTTCATCCAAAAAGAGGCTTTCCAGCTCTGCGTCATCCAAGTCCATCGCATGACAATCGAGCCACATCAGAAAAGTCGCTTCTGTTTCGACAGGAACAATCGCAGGGAGATGTTCCGCCAGATAAGCGCGGACAAAAGCCATATTGTCTGCCAATACACCCATCAAGTCTCCCAGCCAAGCCGCCCCTTCAGGGGTGTAAGCTGCTTCAAGCGCCACGATACCATACGGATTGCCATGGGGCAATCCGGCTCGTTGGTACTCTCGCTGATAGGCCACACGCAATCTGGGATTAGGAATGATGACAAAAGACGTATTGAGGCCGGCGACGTTGAATGTCTTGGAAGGTGCATGGAGTGTCAACGTCCGATCTTCGGCATCCGGCAACATGCCTATAGGAATATGCGAGCCTTTGTGCACCACATCACTGTGAATCTCATCCGCGACAATCTTCACATCATGCCGTGCGCAGATGGCCGACATTTTCTCCAGCTCGTCAGGATTCCAAGCACGCGTGGTAGGGTTGTGGGGTGAGCACAGCAGAAACAGACTCGCTTCCGCTGCTTTGAGCTCGAAATCCTCCCAGTCTATCGTGTACTTCCCTTGAGAATAATGGAGACGGTTTTCCAGTGTGCGGCGATCGTTGGCCTCGATGGAGGTCATAAAGGGTGGGTAAATAGGCGTCTGAATCATGACACCGTCTCCCGGCTGAGTATAGGCAGCAATGGCGGTATTGATCGAGACCACAACTCCATGATCAGGAACGATCCACTCTGGATCGATTGTCCATCCGAAATGGTGGCTATACCACCAGACAATTGCTTGACGAAACTCTTCGCTATACAACGTATAACCGTACACAGGATGCTCTGTACGTTTTTTCAAAGCTTCCTGCACGACAGGTGCCACAGCAAAATCCATATCTGCTACCCATAAAGGCAAGAGATCTTCTCGACCAAATCGACGCCGAGCGCCGTCCCATTTGATCGAATCACTTCCCTGTCGGTTGATTGCATCAAACATAATTACTTCGCCTAAAATTCAATACGCTCGCGTGAGCTTTCGATCAGGCTAACAATCAGCGTGTAGCTGTTGGCGATGACCGCACCGATCACCAAGCCCTCTGCTAGACCCTCGTTGTGATAAAAATAGAGGGCAAAAAAAGCCGGTATAAGATGGAGATCCGCCACAAACGATCCCGCCAGCAACTCAGCTGAGAGGATGTTGCGCACGCCGATTTTCAGCAGCGTCGAGGCGACGTTGATACTGCCGGCCAAGAAGAGGGCGAAGGGAGTCTGCTCATACAAAAACCCTGCGCTCGTCGTCAAACTCATCAGCGTAAAAAAGACGTAAAATACTTTTCCCCATTTCATGTTTTCTCTCCTTTGAATACATCCTGTTGGTCTGGCGCACAATAAAGGCACCAGACCATGTGGTGATTTTAAACTGTGCCCTGCTCATACATGGCGCGCATTTTTTCTTTTTCTTTTTCTCGTGCCAGCTTCTGTGCTTCTTTGGCACGGAAGCCACGCACATCAAAGCCTAGCCACATCAAGATTGGCGAAGCGATGAAGATCGAGGAATATGTCCCCACCACAACTCCGACCAGCAAAGTGAAGCTAAAGCTGTTGATAATCTCTCCACCAAAGAGGTAGAGGGTCAAGACGACGAAAAAAGTCGTCAACGATGTCAAAGTCGTACGGGAAAGTGTCCGAGTAATCGACTCATTGATGATCCCAGCCAGATCAGGATCTTTGATTTTACGAATCCCTTCACGAATTCGGTCAAAGACGATAATCGTGTCGTTAAGCGAATACCCCAGCAATGTCAGGATAGCAGCCAACGTATCAAGGTTGACTTCGATACCAAAGAGGACAATGGCCCCTGAGGCGATACTCACATCATGCACCAAAGCCAAGACTGAGGCCACCGCAAAGCGCCACTCAAAACGGAAGGAAA
>CAZCAZ010000031.1:0-13970 GCA_964496735.1 uncultured Nitratifractor sp.
GATGTGCGTGAAGGTATCGGGTGGAGAGAGGGAGCGTATGTATCAATACGTGACCGACCGGAAGCCGATGGCTTCGGGTGCAGGTCGCGTGAAATTGGCAATTAGCAGGAGCAGCTGGATCCATGATGGTGATGGTGGCCACCGACCTCTCCGCTAGCCACCTCATCGCTTGTAGCTGCGCGCTCGCTCGTAACGATCACATCAAAGACCAAGTCTTTGCCTGCCAACGGGTGGTTGAAATCGATGGTGACGTCGGTGTCGTTGAAATCTTTGACGACGACCTGGGTGGTCTGGCCATCTTCGCCCTGACCGTAGAGCATCATCCCCTTCTCGAGATCAATGCCCTCAAACTGCTCGCGGGGGAGCATCTGGATCGCTTCGGGATTGAGTTCGCCGTAGGCATCGGCTGCGGGGACTTCGATCTGCTTCTCGTCGCCTTCATTCAGGCCGACCAGACCGGCCTCAAGGCCAGGGATGATCATCCCGGTACCGAGGACAAACTCCAGAGGAGCGTCTTCTTTGTTGCTGTCGAGGATCTCACTGCCGCCCTGCTCTCGGAGCTCATATTTGATACCGACGACCCAGTTGCTTGCTTCAATTGCCATGATGTTTCCTTGCGTAAATTTTGGAAGTATTGTATCCAAGGAAACTTTGGATTGGATAATTTCACAAGACCAAAGGAGTGCGGTGCGGGGGGGAAGCGCATCTTATAAATGACGTTTGGCTACTTTGGCGCTGATGGTATTGGGGTAGCCGTCCACGATCGCTTGGAAAAAGCGTTTTGCCTGAGAGCGGTCACCGGTCTTTTCGAGTGAGATGCCGGTGTGAAGTAGCAACTTGTCCATGTAGCCGGCATTTTCATTGAGCTCGGCACTCTGTTTGTACTGATCGACCGCACGCGTATAATGGCTATTGCGATACGCAATCTCTCCGAGATAAAAGTGTGTGGCCGCCTTTTTGTAGCCACGGCTCTCAAGGATATCAAAACGTTTTTTCGCGTCCGAGTAGCGCTTTCTCGTCATGAGACGTACCCCTTTGCTGTAGAGAGCGGCCGAGGAGGCGCCATTGAGGCCGCTACCGCCAACGATCGGTTTCTTGGCCGGCTTGTCCACAACTTCCAATTTGGGTATCTTGGTTTTATGGGTGGTATTTTGGGTAACTTTGTAGTGTTTGTTTTTGAGGGCGCGAGACAATTCATTCTTGGTGACGTAGTTTTGATTGATGCGATCGAGCAGTCGGCTCATCTCATTCAAGACCTTGGTCTCTCCGCGGGAGCTGCCACCTCCGTGTTTCAAGCGTCCGACGGTCTGGCTGAGTCCAGAGATAATGCTACGTAATCCCTGGATCTCTTCACGCAGACGTGCAGTCTCTTGCTTGAGTTTGTAGATCGCATTTTGGTTGCGCTTGGTCTGGCGGCTTGAGGAGGCGCCATCACCATAGACAGAGGGCTCTGCCGCGAGGACACCGACCACCAATAACCCACTCAATACAATCCGTCGCATGATCAGCGTCCTTGGTTGATCTCTGCCCGACGGTTTTTGGCGTGGCAGGCGGGGGTGCTCCCCTTGCAGGTGGGATTACTCTCCCCGTAGCTGACGACCGATACCCGTGATGCGGGGATACCGTGACTTACCAGCAAGGCCTTGACAGCTTTGGCGCGCTTGAGCCCCAGTGCGTAGTTGAACTCGTCGGTGCCAAATTCGTCACAATTCCCCTCGACACGGATTTTGCTCTGCTTGGCCAGACGGGTGATCCGAGGTAGGTCGCTCACGACACGCTGGACTTGTCTGCTATCGAGCTGATAACTGTTGTATCCGAAATAGAGCATCTTGAACCCGCTGCGACTGACACCATCGCTGCCAGTGTACTGGCCGTTGCTACTGACACCGCCGGAGACACCGCCCGGATCAAGACTTACCTGCCCGCCTGAGACTTGTCCGCCTTCTGGGATAGGGGCGCGTTGCTGAGTACAGCCGCTAAAGAGTACAGTGAGCATCAGTGTCAATAGTGTTATGAATATTTTTTGCATGTTGTTTCCTTGGATATGATTTTTGTCACCAGTCCAACGACTGGATCTTGCGATTTCCCAGTGTAAAAAGGAGGCTTTGGTTGGTCTTGAGCCCGAGATAACCGATTGCATTGCCTTCGTTGCTCCGCTTGATATAGAGGATCGTATTACCATCCGGCGAAAAACGGGGGAACTGATTGACGCCGCTGCTGGTCAACGGTCGACCGCTAGCACCGTCCGTGTGCGCCGTATAGAGATTGAATACCCCCTGCTTCTCTCGAGAACTAAACACCACCGTATCGCCGTACGCATCGACGCTGTTGTTATTCTTGCCATGAAAAACGATCTGCTCCACGGCATCACTTCCCAGTGCTTTCTTGAAGACATTGGGGTGCCCGAGGCGGTTGGAGACAAACACCAGCGTTTTTCCCTCATCAGCATAGACGCCATTGACATCAATCCCACTAAAAGTAGTCAGACGAGTCGCTTTGGCTGCGGCGATATCGTATTCGTAGATATCCGACTGGCCATCCGGCGCCATGGTCAAAAGCAGTTTGCTGCCATCATGGCTCACATCCGAGCAGACCAACATGCCAGTCGAGCTGGTGATCATCTTGCGCTTGCCCGTATGCAAGTCGAGACGATACAAAGTCGGACGTCCATCTATGTACGCAGTGTAGTAGAGTACTTTCTGCTTCGCATCGCCCCAGTGAGGAAAAAGATTAAGCCCGCCATGAAGAATCGTTTTGACATAATGAAAGGTATAGTCTGCCAGCACAATCTCACTCTGCTTGCGTCCAGTATAACGCGCGAAAACTACATAGCGATTGATCCAGTCAATCGACTCATAATGAAGCTTGGCATTGATTTCGGATACCGCCTTGTGCACCAAAAAGGGAAACTTGGCAGCATTCGCGACAGCGTAGCGCCCTTCCATGATCATCTTGGAGTTGCCAGCATTGAGGACTTTGACCATCAAGATGTTGGACGCTGCTCCTTGGGTATAGCGATACTTGATCACATACTGCCCTGCACGCAAGGCTGGATCGACAAGACCGCTTCCGTAGTCGCCACTGCGGTACGTGTCATCCGGGAGAAAATGGCCGCTGATCTTGAGATCGGCGACAAAGATCGCATGAATCTTCTGGCTGACCTTGCGCGATTCACTCCCGTCGACGACAGCAACTCGCGCACGCTGATCGGCCTTTTTTTCGATCGTGAGTTTCGCATCAAATCCACCAAAAAGTGCTGCCGACATGAGGACAATAAGTACAAAACGCATCGGAGCTCCTTGGGGGTGATTTAGCGTATTGTATCAGGGACGGGCTGAAATCTATATTAAATAGTATTATTAGCAAAGTGGGTAAATATTTATCTCGTGAATGTATGCGGTTGTTCTATAATTACGGCCATTATTCTACGCACAAAGAGACACAATACACAAAGCATTGCATTGCATCGTCTCTCTTGACGGCCGACCAACACCCTCACACAGTGTCTGCGCAAACTCTACATCCAGGCTACTTGCGAAGCCATATCAGCGCAACAAAGCCATAAAATCCTCAGGTGCTGGGACCTCAAGAGCAATCTGCTTATGATTGACCGGATGGACAAAGTGCAGGCTTTTTGCATGCAGTCCCATCCGTTTGCCTCGGTGTCCGTAGCGTTCATCCCCCACAACCGGATGCCCCATCCATGCCATATGGGCACGTATCTGGTGCTGCCGGCCTGTTTCAATGCGCACCTCCATTAGGGCATGTGTCTTCGTGCTTTGGAGTACTTTATAATGGGTGATCGCCCGCTTGGCATCTTTGTGCTCGCCGACATGCATGTGGTACTCTGTCTCGTCGGGTCGGAGGGATTGGGTGATGGTATCTGCCTGGACTTCGGGGACACCTTCTACGATCGCAAGGTAAACCTTGTCCGTGCTAGACCACTGCTCCATCACCGCTTCGCGCACGGATTTGGATGTCGCAAACAGGAGCACTCCCGACGTATCACGGTCGAGACGATGCACTGGCCAGAGCTTGACACTGTTTTTGCCACGACTCAACTGCAGGCGAAGGCGTGCTAGGGCGTGGTTTTTGTTTTCCCGCACCGTGCCAACCGAGAGGAGTCCAGCCGGTTTGTTGATGGCGATCAGATGGTTATCGTGATAAAGAATCTCTAGCTTGCTACGTAAGGCATGCACAGAATTCTCCGTGCGTTGCACGGTTCCGATCTGGACGGTATCACCGGGTGAGAGGGGGTGGTCATGCCGCGTCTGCACCGTGCCATTGACCGACACGAGGGCGCCCTGCAAGCGTTGTTTGACCCGCTTTTTGGCCCAACCTTCCAAGTGCGAAAATAAAAAAGGAAGCAAGGTGCCAGGAGCCGTCACTGTGTACTGTTGTGCCATATTGGGAGTCCTTCATGGAAGTATCGTTGTCATATTATAGCTCAATTGATTGTGAGGCATGCAAGACTTCGCAATGTTTTCTAGTCAAAACTTTGATATAATTTTCCAGATAATCATTCCAAAGGTCTATCATGAAGCCCTCTTCCGGCAAGCCTAAATTTTCGCTTTTCAAAAACATCACATATTCTCTGGCAGGGTTTCGCACCGTCTGGCAGGAGGAGTCCTCCTTCAAGATCCAGATTTTGGCTATTACGCTTGTGACCCTTGGTCTGATCTTTGCCCCCATCCCCTTGCAGCCCAAGCTGATCCTGTTCATCTCCATGTGGCTCATCCCTTTTGCTGAGGCGATCAACAGTGCGATTGAGCGGGTTGTGGATTTGGTGACACTGGAACACCACCCATTGGCCGGCCAAGCCAAAGACATCGGAGCCTTTGCTGTCCTGATAGCCTTTGTTATTGTTGTGATGATCTGGGGCCTTGTCTGGTATGGCATCGTCATCGACAAAGCCTAAGCACTTCACAGGACATAAACAACAAAAACATTGTACAAAAGTTTGCTGATGCGGCGGGATACTACATAGTTCGTGCTATAATTCTATCAAATATTTTACCATAAGGAACAACCCAATGAAAGACGCAACCATTGCGACACATGCCGGATACCAGTATCAGGGCGAGCGCACCATGTCGGTTCCCATTTATCAGACAACCGCGTATGCCTTTGAAGACTGCGATCAGGCAGCCGCACGCTTTGAACTCAAAGAGCTGGGCAATATCTATACACGCCTCACCAACCCCACCACTGCCATCCTCGAAGAACGCTTTGCTGCGATGGAGCATGGCGCAGCAGCCATTGCAACAGCCAGCGGCGCGTCGGCAGTCTTTTATGCCTTTGCCAATGTTGCTGAAGCGGGTGACAACATCGTCGTCGCCCGACAAGCATACGGCGGCACCTTGACCCTGGCCGAACATACACTCAAGCGTTTTGGGATCGAGGGTCGGTTTTTTGACGTACAGGATCCTTCCAGCCTAGAAAAGCTGATCGACGAGCGCACTAAGATGATTTTCTTTGAGGTCATCCCCAATCCCAGTGTCGTCCTCAGTGACATCGAAGCAATCGCTGCAATTGCCAACAAGCACGGCGTCTTGCTGTGCGCTGACAACACCGTCGCCACCCCGATCATCTGCAAGCCGCTCGAGCTCGGAGCCGATATCGTCGTCCACAGCACCAGCAAATACACCACCGGTCAAGGGGCGGCTCTCGGCGGCATGCTCGTCGAGCGGGCAGGCCTAGCGGACACACTGCGCGACAATCCTCGCTACGCCCACTTCAATGAGCCCGATGCGAGCTATCATGGTCTGGTCTACACTGACGTCCCTTTGCCGCCGTTTACTCTGCGGGCGCGCTTGGCGCTGTTGCGGGATTTTGGGGCAACCCCTTCGCCGCACAACTCTTGGCTACTGATCCAGGGATTAGAGACCCTGCCGCACCGGATGCCTGTTCATTCACACAATGCCCTCGCGGTGGCTGAATTTCTCGAAAAACACCCCAAAGTTTTGCGCGTACACTATGCCGGCCTCCCCTCCAGTCCCGACCATGCACTGGCACAAAAGTATTTTGCTGACGGCATGGCCAGTGGCCTAATGAGCTTTGAGGTGGAGACCAAAGAGGAAGCCCAGCGGATTGCCGATGCGGTGCGTCTCTTTTCAATCGTGGTCAACATCGGAGACAGCAAGTCGATCATCACCCACCCCGCCAGCACCACCCATCAGCAGCTCACGCCACAGGAATTACTCGATGCCGGTGTACCGGGAGGACTGATCCGACTAAGTATCGGTCTGGAAGATCCCGAAGATCTCATTGCTGACCTGAGTCAAGCCATCGCATAATGCGTACCATCGCGCGCAAAATCACCCAGTGATTTGGCACAATACACCATGCCAAGGTGGGCGATTGTCCACCTAGTACGGCACTTGGTCTACCCACTCCCGCAAACCAAAGCCCCTTTTGGGTAAAATTATCTTCAAAACATTATCCGGACTGATACCTATATTATGAAAATCAATACAAAAACTGCCCATTTTAGTACACCTTTGTACCTTGAAAGTGGGCGAATTCTCGAGCCCTTTGATATCACATACGAAACATACGGCACGATCAACGAAGCCAAAGACAACGTCGTGCTTATCACGCACGCTCTCAGCGGCTCTCACCATGCTGCTGGCCACTATCCCAATGACCGCAAACCTGGCTGGTGGGATGGATTGATCGGGTCGGGAAAAGGGATCGATACGGACAAATATTTTGTTATCGCCACCAACACCATCGGGTCTTGTTTTGGCTCAACCGGGCCGATGAGTGATGCACACCCGAGTGAAGAGCCTTATCGCTTGCGATTTCCTGTTGTGACAATCAAGGATATGATTCGCGCACAAAAACACTTGCTCAGCTCTTTGGAAATCCACCACGTCCATGCGATCGTCGGGGGCTCGATGGGGGGAATGCAGGCCTTGCAGTTTGCCGTGGATTACCCCAATTTTTCCGACAAGATCATTGCATTGGCGGCCACGTATGCTACGCGGCCATGGACCATCGCTTTCAACAAAGTCGCCGTGGAGGCGATCCGAAACGACCCCCGTTTTGAAAACGGAAACTACGCACGTGGCGCGTTTGAGGCTGAGGGGCTTTCTGGCTTGGCGATCGGGAGGATTGCCGGGCACATTTCGTACCTCTCTCCTGAAGCCATGGACAACAAATTTGGACGAAATTATGTCGGGACGGATGGGCTATTTGAGCTATTTGGGCGCTACGAAGTCGAACGGTACATGGAGTACAATACGGCAAACTTCGCCCGACTCTTTGACCCCCTGAGTTATCTTTACATTGTCAAAGCAATCAACACCTTCAACCTCTCGCGTGGCTACGATTCACTCCACGATGCCATCAGTCGAATCAAGGCGGAAGTACACTTGATCAGCTTCTCAGGTGATGTGCTTTTTTTTCCCGACGAGATGAAGCACATCGCTCGGATGCTGGAGCGCAATGGGCAGTCGCACACCTACACTGAGGTGGAGAGTGATTATGGGCATGATGCCTTTTTGGTCGAAATCGACAAATTTGACGATCACATACGAAAAATACTGTAGCCAAAGGACCCCGATGAAAAACACCACATTCGAAGCGCAACTCAAGGATGCCAAGGCCACCCTTGAGAAACTCATGAACCCCGAAGTGACCTTGGAGCAAAGCGTCAAGCTCTACGAAGAGGGTCTGGCAACGATCAAAGAAGCACAAAACATGATCGAGGCAGCCAAACTCAAAGTTGCCATCATCGAAAAGAACCAAAGCGGAGTGGATGCGTGAAAGACCTCACCGTCGGCATCCTGCAGCTCCCCACACTCGGGACGAACGCCACCCGGCTAGAATACTACCTCAAGAACGCCACCGAGCGAGGTGCACGCCTCATCCTGCTCGGAGAATACGTGCTGAATCATTTTTTCAAGGAGATGGAGTCCATGCCCCGAAGCATGGTCAAGGAGCAAACCCGCCAGCACATCAAGCTACTCAAGAAGTTTGCCAAACGGCACAACCTAGTCTTCGTCGCCCCCATCGTTCGAGTCAAAAAAAAGCAGTATTACAAGAGCATCGCCAAAATTGCCCCCAACAGTATCCATTACTACGATCAGCAAATTCTGATCCCCTACCCTCACTGGAATGAGCAAAAGTTTTTTGCCAACCCCATTGCCCCACTGCATGATCCGATGATGTTCAAACTTGATGGATTCACGGTCGCCGTGATGGCCGGATATGAGCTGCATTTTGACCCCTTCTGGGAGGCCGTGCGGCGCAAAAAAGTCGATCTGGTACTCTTGCCGACTGCTTCAACATTCGGCTCACACAACCGATGGCGCGAGCTGGTCAAGAGCCGGGCCTTTATCTATGGATGCCACATTCTCCGAGCCAACCGCCTCGGTGAATACATCGAAGAGGATGCTCAGTGGCGATTTTACGGAGACAGCATGCTGGTCAACCCTGAAGGAGAAATCGACATGATGCTCGAAGACAAAGAATCGATGCTGATCGAGCCCATCAGCAAAGAAGCTGTCAAAGAACATCGACGAAGCTGGCGCTTCGAGCAGGCACTGCGCCAACGCGAACGCTTAGAGGAGTCCTCATGAAACAAGCCGATTATTTCCATCGTCAAATCCAGCTCTGGGGCGAAGAGACCCAATCATCCCTCCAAGACAAAACGATCGCCATCATCGGTGCAGGCGGGCTGGGCTCCTCCTTGGCATTGGCACTGGGCACCAGCGGGATCGGGACGATCCACTTGGTCGATTTCGATACCGTGTCGCTGCACAACATTCATCGCCAGATTGCCTTCGTTCTCGCCGACGAAGGGCGACCCAAAGCCGAAGTGACTGCTGAGCTGATCCGGGCCAAAAACCCTTTTGTGGATGTGATTTCTCAGGCAATGGATTTTGCGACATTTTCGGCAGAAGATCATCGCTATGACCTCATTCTCGACGCCACAGACAATCTCCCTACACGCAAAGAGATCGATACCTGGGCCAAAGCCCGTGCCATACCGTGGATCTACGGCAGCGTCGAAGCCTTCAATGGACAGGTGTGCTTCTTCGATCAAGCGACTTTTGGAGTCTTTGCTGTGACCGATCACCAGCCTGCTGGGATCGCCGCGCCCATCGTCATGCATATCGCTTCACTGCAAGCCAATCTGGCACTGCGTTATCTGGCCGGCCTGCCGGTGCGGCGTGACAAGCTCTATCATCTCTATTTTGATTCGGATGGAGAATTGGTGACACAGAAGTTTGGAATGCCAGTATCATAATGCGTTTGTTGATGCTATCAATGGAAAATAGTGTATTATATAGCTGCGATACTCATATTTTGTAGGGAGGGGCGATGCAGACACTTTTTTATGTCGGACTGATCTTTGTCCTGGGTGCATTTATGAAGTGGGTCAGCTACAAATTTCAGATGCTCAATGTCGTCGGCTACCTCATCCTCGGTTTTCTGATCGGGCCACATATGTTTCATATCGTCCCTGAGTCTTTTGTAGAAAACAGTTCCGTTATTATCAACATGTCTCTCTCCCTCATCGCCGTCTTGGTAGGTGCGAGCCTCCGATACGATGTCCTGCAATCGGTCTGGAAGCAGGTGACGATCATTTCTTTGTTTGAGGCGCTCTTTACCTTTGTGTTTGTCGGTACGGTACTCTACGCACTGTTTTCATATTTTGAATTTGGGCTTTCAGTGCGATACCGTCTGGCGGTCTCCTTGATGTTTGGAGCGCTTGCATCCGCGACGGCACCGGCGACGATCCTCGCCGTGATCCATGAGCTCAAAGCCAAAGGCACCTTCAGCTCCTTTCTTCTCGGTGTTGTTGCCGTGGACAATGCCATCACACTGGTGCTGTTTAGTTTTGTTCTGATCGTGGCAGGAGTCAATCTTGAGATCACCGACGATGCCCTGGGTGAATATGTTCGCATCTTTCCCATGCTCTTTTTTACCCTGGTGGTCGGCGCACTGGGTGCCATCCTCTCCGAGATGATCGACCGGGTATTCAAAAACCACCGCAGCATCAAGACCACATCGACACTGGGGGTGATTTTTATCGTCTACAGCGTCAGTGAATATTGGGATCTAGAGCCGCTGCTGGCCTCCTTGGTCATGGGAGTGGTGCTCTCCAATATTGCTACTCGAAACTTTTTTCTCGTCAAGCGTGAGTTTGATTTTCACCTCAAAGAGATTATTTTTATGCTCTTTTTTACCCTCTCAGCCATGCATCTGGATATCCAATTTGTGATGAGCATGCCCCTGGTCGTAGCAGTCTATATCCTCCTGCGCTTTCTCGGAAAGGTCAGCGGGGTATGGGTCGGGGCTCGAGTGTCCGGTGCTTCGCGTGACGTGGGTCGCTATCTCGGTGTCGCACTCTTCCCTCAGGCAGGAGTGGCGATCGGACTGGCGCTCTCACTTCAGCATGAAGCAGGATTTGGGATCATGGCGCCCCTGATGCTCAATGTCATCATTGCCACCACCATGGTGCATGAGTTTCTCGGTCCCCTGATGACCAAGTATGCCCTGCACCACATTGGATCAAAAGAAAACAACACAAAACAACACAACAAGGAGAATTCATGAAAATCACATCCATAGGACTGCTCACAGCAGGCATGCTGTTTTTTGGCGGCTGCACACAGGAGACCCAAAACAGCCTCAGTCGCTCAATCCAAAACTGGACAGGCACCAACGGCACCCTCGATATCTATGCCGGCAGCAAGCTTGTCAAGCGCTTCATCAAGATCGACAAACTCTCGACAGCCTACGGGACCAACGACGGCAAACCTCGCCCTTATCGCTACGGGTATGGTTACGATGACAAAAATTTCAACTCCAAACGAGATCCAGGTGAAAACAAAGAGTATTTTGAATTCTCAGACTACTCGACCAGCTATATCTTTTACGAAAACAACTAAAGGAGTTTGCGATGATGAAATGTATCCAAACACAGGATGCGCCCCAAGCGATCGGTCCCTACTCTCAAGCAGTCAAGGTTCAGGGATTTATCTACACATCCGGACAGATTGCCTTGATGCCCAATGGCGAATTGGCCGGTCATGATGTAGAGACACAGACCCATCAGGTGCTCAAAAATCTCCATTACATTCTCGAAAAGGCTGGCGCGCATCTCAATGACGTGGTCAAAACGACGATCTATCTGGCTGACATGAATGATTTTGAGGCGGTCAATACCATCTATGCACGCTATTTCGGTACCCACCGTCCCGCACGCAGTACCGTCGAGGTTTCCCGTCTTCCCAAAGACGTCAAAGTGGAGATCGACTGCATTGCTGTAGCCGACGCCAATACCCATTTTTAAAACCCTCTTGGAGCGATACCTTGATGCACAAAACTAGTGTACGGATCTGGATCGTGGCAGGGTTGCTTGCCAATGGAGGAATCTCCACACTGCATGCTTACGATATCCACCATCCCAACCCTATGGCGATCTTGAGGGGCGTGCACCACCATCGTGCTCCTCGACGTCCCATCATCCATCCCAGAGACACCAAGCGCGACGCCGCCAAAAGCCGCATCCAGCCCTGGCGAATGTTTAAACGAAGAAAAGAGGGCAAATACGTGATCAAGCCCGAGCCCTATAGTCTCACCTCCCACAAAAGCGACCCCGAACTTCTCGGACCGCAGCAAACATTGGGATCAACGGTAGAATCCAACACCACAAATAGAGCATCATCGACCGCAGTGGTCGCCACCAAGCCAACCAAGGGCGTCACCCGCGAAGAGTGTATCGGATGGATCGGCCAAGAGAGATACGATGCTTATGTCACGAAATACGGTGGAGAAAAAGGTGCCCTGCGCCGCTGCTTGATCCTCAAACGGACACGTGGGTAGGGGTTGTTTAATGATTGTTTGGGTATAATCTCGAACTTTTTCCAAGAGAGATACATATTTTAAAGGGTATGCAATGTACGCAATCATCAAGGCCAGTGGCCAGCAGTTCAAAGTCCAAGAAGGTGACATCATCGCTTTCGACAAAATGGGGCTCGAGCCAAAAAGCGAAGTCGAGTTCAAAGAAGTATTGGCTATCGACAATGGCGAGTTGACAGTGGGGACTCCCCTTGTCGAAGGTGCCGTAGTCAAAGGCGAAGTGATCAACGAGGGACGTGACAAAAAAGTCATCATTTTCAAAAAGCGTCGTCGTAAAGATTCCAAACTCAAGCGCGGTTTCCGTAGAGATTTCACCCGCGTCCGCATCACCAAAATCGCATAAGGAGCTAAACAATGGCACACAAAAAAGGTCAAGGATCAACCCAGAACAACCGCGACTCCGCTGGACGACGCCTCGGCGTCAAAAAATACGGCGGTGAGGCCGTCATCCCCGGCAACATCATCATCCGCCAACGCGGCACCAAAGTCCACCCCGGCACAGGCGTCGGTATGGGCAAAGACCACACGATCTTCGCCCTCGTAGAAGGCGTTGTCAAATTCGAGAACCGCACTTCTCGCCAGAAAAAAGTGTCCGTCGTCCCGGCGTAAACACTCCTTCATCCCGAGGAAACCCTCGGGAGTCCATATACCACACAACCATTCACACTTCTCACACTTATCACTCACCAATCAATCATCCAAGTATTCAATATATCAACATCTAAGCCATTGGCAGATACTTGAAATACAAAGCTTCCTTTATGCCATTTACACTTTAGCACAATATACTTACTGGTTATAGCAAGAGACTTCATTGCTGAAGCCTCTTGTGGTGGCGCTATTGGATAGTTGGGGTGTGGCTTATTTGCCTTGGATATAGTCTAGATCAGAAATCACTGTCCACGCTCTGGCTTTTTTCATGTACGCTCTTTGGGAGGCGATAATCTCTTTGAACAATGGGCTCTTGGCGCTCTTTTCTGCCACCAGATCATCGTTGATCTTTCTCAGCTTGTCCATGATCTCTTTGGGGAAGGTCTTGACCTGTATATGAGGAAAGTCTTTTTTCATACTCGCCCATGCCTCTGAGTTCATGTGATAAAACTCAATATACATACGGTATGCCGCCAGCCTCATCGCATGGCGAAGGATGCTCTTGTGCTTGTCGCTCAACTTGTTGTAGGCTTTTTCATTGACCAAAAACTGCGCTTCTGCGCCCGGCTCATGCCATCCTGTATAGTAATACGGAGCGATCTTGTGAAAGCCCATCTTGATGTCCATCCCAGGCCCCACCCACTCCAAGGCATCGATCGTACCACGATCAAGTGAGGTATAGAGCTCTCCTGGAGGAATATTGGTCACAGAGACACCCAACTTGGAAATCACCTCGCCTGCAAATCCCGGTATACGCATGCGGAGTCCCTTGAGATCGGCAACTGTTTTGATCTCTTTTTTAAACCAGCCGCCCATCTGGTTCCCCGTATTGCCTCCTTGGAAGGAGAGCATGCCGTATTTGCCATATGCACGTTTCATGAGCTCAAATCCGCCACCAAACTCCATCCATGCCATCCGCTCAGGCGCAGTCATTCCAAAGGGCATGGTGGTGAAAGGCATCAGGTTAATATCCTTGCCTTTCCAGAAGTAAGAAGTGGTATGCCCCATATCATACTGACCACCCTTGACCATATCAAAGATCCCCATAGGTGCCTTATGTTTATTGGCGGAGTCCACACGAATCGTAAACTCTCCGCCACTCATCTCGTCCACGTATTCTGCAACCTTTTCTGCTGCTGTGATAATAGGAGCCGCTGCACTACCCCATGTAGTCGCCATCTTCCATTTGACCTTGTCTCCTGCCTGGGCAGTTGCTGCTGCGCCCAGCAAAAGAGAAAGCAAGATCGCTTTGTTGTTCCATTTCATCTTTACTCCTTTTTTGTAATTTGAAGTATTATTCTACTCTATAGTTTCTTGGATACAGTCGTGCAGAAGTTTGATAGATGGTTGTTTAAAGTTCTAAAATAGTTTATCAACCTAAAATCTCTTTGCCGCTATAATTATGACACAACTCAAAAGGAAAAGGGGAACCCATGAAAACC
>CAZCAZ010000032.1:0-13856 GCA_964496735.1 uncultured Nitratifractor sp.
GATAAGTAAAAAAGTTTAGAAGAAGAGGAGAGGAGAAGCTCCCCTCCATGATATTCGCATGCTTACTTCGGGCGAATTTCAGCGACAGCGACACCGCGAAAGTCATGTTCTTTGAAGCCAGTGGCTTTGTCATCGGGGTATTTTTCCTGGATGACTTTGAGAACCTCGGGATTCATTTTGGCCGTATCGCCATGACACTTGGTGCAGGCTTTTTCTACCATGAGAGGAGCATACACGCGTGTGGTGTTGTCCTCCATGGTGACAACAACAGGTTTTTTGTCAAAGGTCTTTGCTTTCATAGCATCGACAATCTGCTGCATGACTTTGGTGTCGGTGGCGTCAGGCTTGTTGTGGGGATTTCGGTATTTGAGGGCCGTACGGCGTACGGTGATATTGGACGGAAAATTTGCCATGGCTTTTTTGGCGACATCCTTGGCATTGACGGAGCAAAATTTCACCGCAGTGAGCCCGGTGGGGTCTTCTTTGAGGCGTTTGCCTACGTTGGTCTTGAGGGCTTTCCCCAAGATTTTGATATGCTTGATGCCATTCATCATCACAGCATGTGTATCCTGCTTGGGCATATCGGATGCCATGAGTGAGATGGTAGCCATACTGGTAAGTACTATAAGTTTTTTGGTCATAGTGGACTCCTATTTTATTTTTGAATGATAATTATAATCAATATTTATTAAATATTTATTAATCGGCGCCGTTTTAGGACGATTTGTTATAATGTACGTCCGAAAAAAGCCTTGAGGAGTTTCCGTGAGCCATTGCACTATACGTGAGACTCTGTTGCAGGCGCTCCGTCACAAAAAAGCCCTTCTCAAGGCCAACACCTACGCCGTCATCGCCACAGCCATGACGGTGACAATCCCACTGTTTATCCCCATGCTTGTCGATGAATTGTTGCTGCATAAAAGTGATAAGCTGACTGGCTGGGTGGCGGCACACATCACACCAATGTCGGCGACGGGGTATCTGGTATTTTTCCTCTTCTTGACACTGGTGATGCGTGGGGCAGGGGTATTGCTCAATGTCGCACAGGTACGCACCTTTCTTGGTGTTTCCAAGACGATTTCGCTGGGTTTGCGTGAACGAGCCTTGGGGCATTTGCGCCGGGTGTCGCTGGCCGAGTATGAGACGATAGCACCCGGAGCAGTGGCTGCGAAGCTGGTGACGGATATTGATACAGTGGACAGCTTCATTGGGACGACGGTGAGCAAGTTTGTCATTTCGATCCTGACACTGCTCTTTACAGCCGTGGTGTTGCTGCTGATCCATTGGCAGCTGGCGTTGTTTATCCTCTTGACCAATCCGATCGTGGTGTTTTTTACGGCACGCTTGGCGCGCAATGTGGGCAAGCTCAAACGACAGGAAAATCAGGCTGTGGAGGCCTTCCAGTCGACGCTGAGTGAGACGCTGGAACTATTCCATAGTGTGCGTGCCGCCAACAAAGAGGCGTATTTCTTTGGTCGGATTGTCGATCAGGCGCGGGCACTCAAGGAGCGGTCAGTACGGTTTGGGTGGCGGTCGGATCGGGCGATTCGTATCTCTTTTTTGGTGTTTCTCGGAGGCTATGAGGTCTTTCGGGCTGTCAGTATCTGGGTGGTAGCACACAGCGATTTGAGTATTGGCCTGATGCTGGCGATTTTTGGTTATCTGTGGATCATGATGACGCCGACGCAGGATGTGATCAATTTTCAGTACGCATTGGCCAACGCCAAGGGGGCATGTAAGCGTATCAATGAAATTTTTACCATGGAGACGGAGCCGATGGTCAAAGATGGCCATGACCCGTTTGGGGACAACAAGGCTATCCTGATCCGGATGGAGAATGTCTCCTTTGCCTATCGCAAAGGAGATGCGGTACTCAAAGAGATCAATATGCAAATCACTCCAGGTCAAAAAGTGGCCATTGTCGGCTCGAGCGGCAGTGGAAAAACCACATTGGCCAACCTTATTGCCGGCTTCTACGCGCCCAGTGGCGGTACAATCTATTATGCCGAAACGCCCCATACACGGATCACACCAAAGACAATCCGTTCCGGTGTACACATGGTGCTACAACATCCGAAGCTCTTTCATGATACAATGTTGTTCAATCTCACATTGGGTGACGCATACAGTGATGAGATGATCGCGCGCGCGATAGGGATCGCGCAGCTCGAGTCTGTGATCGCGCAGATGGATGAGGGACTGGATACCCTCGTCGGCAAGGATGGTATTCGACTCAGTGGCGGCCAGCGCCAGCGGGTTGCCATCGCACAGATGGTTCTGCAAGACCCCTCTGTCGTGATTTTCGATGAGTCCACTTCGGCACTTGATGTGCATACTGAAGCCAAATTGTTTGCTGATCTGCACGCCTATCTGGCTGACAAGACTGTCGTGACCATCGCGCACCGTCTTAGCACGATTGAGCAAGTCGATTGCGTGTATGTTCTTGAGGCTGGACGCATAGTTGAGACCGGAACCCCGGATGAGTTGATGGCCAAGGCCGGGAGTTATTTTGCACGGATGGCGTAGGGTGCGTTTGCCAGCATGCTGTCATGGATTGCGACAAAAATAGAGAGAGTGAACTTGATCAAAGTTCTTGCTGTATGGAATTTTGATCAAGTTCAAAATCGTATGATTTTGAGCATTTGCATAAAGGAATATTTATGAATTTTAATGATTTCGATTTTCACGCTGATGTGGTCAAGGGGATTCGCATAGCCGGATTCAAAGAGCCGAGCCCGATTCAAAAAGAGGTGATTCCTCTGATTATCGAGGGGCGCGACCTTGTAGGGCAGGCGCATACAGGGACAGGAAAGACCGCTGCTTTTGGTCTCCCTATTATCGACATGCTAGCCAAAAAAGAGATTGAACGTGCACTCGTGATCGTCCCCACACGTGAATTGGCAACGCAAGTGAGCGATGAGATCTACCATCTTGGACGTTTCGCCGGTATCCGGACACTTACCGTCTATGGTGGTGTAGGCTATGGCCGTCAGATCGCCTTGATTCACAAAGGAACTCACGTGATCGTCGCAACCCCCGGCCGTCTCAAGGATCTCTACAAAAAAGGAAAGATCGATGTTCTCAATCCCGAAGTGGTCGTCCTCGATGAGGCTGACGAGATGCTCGATATGGGTTTTCTCGATGACATCAAAGAGATCTTTGAGTACATCCCCCAAAATCGCCAGACGCTGCTCTTTTCGGCGACAATGCCTGAGCCGATCAGGCAGTTGGCCGACCAGATATTGTATGAGCCTGAGATGATCTCCGTCGTCGGAGACGATGCGACGACGAACAATGTGATCGATCAGCGTTACTATGTGATCAACGAAAGTCAGCGAGACGAAGCGATCATTAAACTACTGGAGACAGAAGACTACAACAAATGCTTGATCTTTTGTCGAATGAAACGTGAAGTGGATCGCGTCGCCGAGCGATTGCATGCCATGGGCTTCAAGGCTGCCGGGCTTCATGGGGACATGGAGCAGGTCGATCGGGATGCAGTGGTCAAGGCTTATCGCCGCGCTCAGACACGCATCCTTGTCGCCACTGACGTTGCTGCGCGAGGGCTCGATGTCAAGGACGTGACCCATGTCTTCAATTATCATATCCCCTTTGACCCCCAGAGCTATGTCCACCGCATCGGTCGTACCGGTCGTGCGGGCAAAGCAGGCCAGGCGATTACCTTGGTGAGCACCGAAGAGTTCCGTGAATTGATGCGCATCCAAAAAGAGGTCGGAGCCGACATGCGTCTTGAGACGATCACCGGCGAAGGAGGCGTGGATAGCAGTACAGTAGAATTTGTACTTCAGGCACTCGAAGAGACAGCGATTCATCCCGAGATAGATCGGGTGCTGGCTGCCTTGTCGCACCTAGACCAAACGACATTTATCAAAAAGGCTCTCTCGTACATGGTGGGTCAAGTTCAGACCGGTATGGGTGGGCAAATTGGCTATGACCAACAGTATGTCGATGCCATGATGCAAACCCAACAAACAGAGCAACAGCAAAGCAGCAAAAATAAAAAGAGAAAAAGACGCAGATAATTTACTTATTTTAAGCCTGCATTTGAAAAAACTATTCTACAATTGAGCCACAACTTTAGATAGCGTGTATCAAGCTGATACCTCAAGGATTTATGATGGAGATTTCGCTGGTAGCCGAAGGGCTCAAGTTTATGTTGCTTGGGATGAGTGTGGTGTTTGTTTTCTTGGCCTTGCTGGTTCAAATTATGAAACTGCAAGCCTTTCTTGTCAAAAAATATTTTACTACCACAACATCCTCATCCCCCGTCTATACCCCTTCGACCGAAGATGAAGCAGCGCGCATTGCCGCCATCATGGCAGCCGTAACGGCGTATCGCCAAGAACACCCCTCACGCGAACACCCCAAAGGATAAGCAGATGGCAAAGAAGTATATCGATGTAATGGATACCAGTTTTCGCGATGGCTTTCAGTCTGTTTTCGGCGGTCGGGTTCTAAAAGAAGATTTCTATCCAGCGGTCGAGGCAGCGGTCGAGGCCGGCTTGTATCATTTTGAATTTGGCGGTGGGGCACGATTTCAAGCGCCGCTCTTTTATCTACAGGAGAATCCCTTCGAGATGATGGATGGCTTTCGGGAGATCGTTGGCCCCAAGGCTGACCTGCAAGTCCTTGCACGCGGAATCAACACCGTGATGCTCGATACTGGCAGTCGAGAAATGATCGACCTTTTTGCTAAACTTTTTGCCAAGCATAGTGTCAATACCGTACGCAACTTCGATGCCCTCAATGACGTACGCAACCTTGAATACAGCGGTCAGATGATCAAAAAATATGGCATGAACCATGAAGTAGTCGTCACCATGATGGATCTGCCACCTGGATGTGAGGGGGCACACGATGTGGCCTTTTATGAAAAGACACTGCGGGATATTCTCGACAGCGGTGTGCCGTTTGATCGGGTGACCTTCAAGGATGCCAGCGGAACCTCAAGTCCGCATAAAGTCTATGAGACGATCCGCATGGCACGCAAACTGCTCGGCGAAAATATGCGCCTTCGCCTGCATACTCACGAGACAGCCGGCGTCAGCGTTGCAGCGTATTTGGCAGCACTCGAAGCGGGCGTGACTGGTATCGATCTGGCAGCTGCTCCTGTGAGCGGCGGCACCAGCCAGCCTGATATTTTGACGCTGTTGCACGCAACAAAAGGGAGCGAATTTAACCTCAGTGATCTCAAGATAGACAAGGTGCTCCGTTATGAAGAGCGCTTCAAAGAAATACTGAGCGACTATTTCATCCCGCCTGAAGCGACGCAGGTCAATCCGATTATCCCTTTTGCCCCCATGCCCGGTGGAGCCCTCACGGCCAACACGCAGATGATGCGTGACGAAGGAAACCTGGAGAAATTTGATCACGTGATCCATGCGATGACCGAGGTGGTCGAGCGAGGTGGCTACGGGACCTCTGTCACGCCGGTAAGCCAATTCTACTGGCAGCAGGCTTATGCCAATGTGATGTTCGGCCCCTGGAAGCAAATCGCACCGGGCTTTGGCAGAATGGTGCTGGGCTATTTCGGCCGCACGCCGGTGGCACCTGATCCCGAGATCGTGGCCTTGGCTTCCGAGAAGCTCAAACTCGAACCGACGACCGAAAACCCTCTTGATATTGCAGACCGTGACACCAAAAAGTCGATTGGGTATTGGAAAGCACGCCTCGAAGAGGAGGGGCTGGAAGTGAGCGATGAGCATATCTTTATTGCATGCGCTGGAGACAAAAAAGGGATCGACTTCCTCAAAGGTGATTCCCCTCTAATGGTGCGCAAGCATGCAAACAAATTGGCCGATGATTCGGCTGCATTATCTCAAGGAGACAAAGCTATGGCAGGCAATTATACCGTCGTTGTGGACGGAAAAAGTTATCAAGTACAGGTAAGCGACGGAGACGGCAGCATGGCGGTCACTCCGGCCGCTTCAGCATCTACCTCGAGCACTCCTGCCACAGAGGCCACTCCGACAGCCGCGACGACAGCAGCAGGCAAAGGGAGTTTTGAGATCCTCTCTCAAACCCCCGGTCAGGTCTGGAAGGTTCTCAAGGCAGCAGGAGATCCTGTCGAAGAAGGCGAAGTGATCCTGATCCTTGAAGCGATGAAAATGGAGATCGAAATCGCTTCGCCCAAAGCAGGAACCTTGGCCACCGTGGACGTCAATATCAACGACAGTGTCCAAGACGGACAACTCCTCGCAACGCTGGTCTGAGCCGTACCATGAAGCGGTTTTTAGTTGTCCTCTCGGTCATGTGGATTATCGTGGGCTCGACGGCATGGGCAGGAGAAGCATCCCATGCATCGACTGTGTCACCTACGGCTAAAGAGCAGGCATTTGAGTCCAAGAGTATCGGGCAGCTTGTCGAAAGTTTTTTTGAGACGACAGGGGTGTACGCGATCGTCAAGCCAAAGCACGAGCTGAAAACCATCGGCGGCAAGCAGGTAGATGGCGCTTGGTACGAGAGCTGGGGAAGGGTGATCATGTTTGTGATTGTTTTCCTCCTCTTTTACCTTGCGGTTGCCAAGGGCTTTGAGCCGCTGTTGTTGCTCCCGATTGCTTTTGGCGGCTTGCTGGCCAATATTCCCATCGCCAACATGACAGGCGACCATGGAATGCTAGGTATCATCTACAATATGGGGATTGCCAATGAGTTTTTTCCTCTCCTGATCTTCATGGGCGTGGGCGCCATGACCGATTTTGGCCCCTTGCTCTCGCACCCCAAGACTGCTTTGCTGGGTGCGGCGGCACAGTTTGGGATTTTCGGATCATTGGTGGGGGCTGCGGCCCTCTCGCAATATACCGATATTTTCAGTTACACGATGAAGCAGTGTGCTTCGATCAGTATCATTGGCGGGGCGGATGGGCCTACTTCGATATTTATTGCTTCTGCCCTTTCGCCAGAGTTGCTAGGAGCCATTGCAGTGGCGGCGTACTCGTACATGGCGCTTGTGCCGGTGATCCAGCCACCTATCATGCGAGCGCTCACCACCAAGGAAGAGCGCCAGATCGTCATGACCACGACACGAAAAGTCCATCGAGTTGAAAAACTTATTTTTCCGTTGGTTATCGTGATGATGATCGCACTTATTCTTCCGGATGCCGCTCCCCTGATGGGTTCATTCGCCTTTGGGAATTTTGCCAAAGAGTCTGGTGTTGTCGATCGCCTGAGTGGCGAGATGCAAAATTCGCTTATCAATATTGTCACGATCTTTCTGGGTCTGGGCGTCGGCTCCAAGCTTCAGGCTGACAAATTTCTCGTAGCCGAGACCATGGGGATTATGATCATTGGATTGGTTGCGTTCGGCGTCGGTACTGCAGCAGGGGTATTGATGGGCAAGTTCATGAACAAGATATCCAAGGAGCCGATCAATCCGCTCATTGGTGCCGCTGGAGTCTCAGCCGTGCCGATGGCCGCCCGCGTCGTCAGCAAAGTGGGATCCGAAGAAAAACCGGGCAATATTCTGTTGATGCACGCGATGGGTCCCAACGTAGCCGGTGTGATCGGATCGGCCGTTGCTGCGGGTGTGTTGCTTTCGATTTTCAAATAACTTTTCTGCCACAAAACACCCCAAAGAAAAAGATGTTTCAATATGATCTTGCATTTGGGGGCTACCTTTAAATAAAAAAGATTACAATAGCGTTACCAATCTATTTTAATCAACGAGGAGAGTACAATGAGTAGTTTTGAGCAGGAGTCCCTTGATTATCACAAGGCGCAGAATGAGTTTGATACCAATGGAAAGACAGGAACCCTCCTGACCAAGGCGTGCAGTACGGAGCAAGAGCTCTCTATGGCATACAGCCCTGGGGTAGCTTACCCGTGCCTTGAGATCGAAAAAGATATTGAAAAAGCATATGAGTACACCAACAAGGGCAACCTGGTCGCTGTCATCTCGGACGGCACGGCTGTCTTGGGCTTAGGCGATATCGGACACCTTGCCGGCAAGCCGGTCATGGAAGGAAAGGGCGTATTGTTCAAAACCTTTGCCAATGTGGATGCCGTGGATATCGAGCTCAACACCAAAGACACCGAAGAGATCATCGAGACGGTTGCCCGTATTGCTGATAGTTTCGGCGGAGTCAACCTCGAAGATATCTCTGCACCCCGCTGCTTCGAGATCGAAGAGCGCCTCAAAGAGATTTGCAATGTTCCGGTCTTTCACGATGACCAGCACGGCACCGCGGTGATCACCACAGCGGGTCTGATCAATGTGCTCGAGATGAGCGGCAAAGAAGCAGCCGATCTCAAAGTCGTCGTCATCGGGGCGGGCGCCTCGGCGATCGCGTGCTCCAATATGTACAAGCGTCTCGGCGTCAAAAACATCACCATGCTTGACTCCAAAGGGGTGATCCACAGCAGTCGGGATGACCTCAATAAATACAAGCAAGCCTTCGCCTTTGAGACCGAAGACCGTACCCTCGAAGATGCAATAAAAGGGGCGGATATGGTTCTGGGTCTTTCCGGCCCAGCGCTCATTGATCCGGAATGGGTCAAGACGATGAGCGATGAGAAACCGATCATCTTCGCCTGTGCCAATCCAACACCGGAGATCATGCCACCCCTGGCCAAAGAGGCCCGCCCGGATCTGATCATTGGGACAGGACGCAGTGACTTTGCCAATCAGGTCAACAATGTCCTTGGCTTCCCCCAGATTTTCCGCGGAGCGCTCGATGTCCGGGCGACCAAGATCACCGAAAACATGAAAATGGCCGCGGCACAGGCCCTGGCAGCCCTGGCCAAAGAGCCGGTACCCGAGCATGTCAAAAAAGTTCACAACCGTGATGATATGAGTTTCGGCCCGGAATACATCATTCCCTCACCGTTCGACCGCCGTGTGTTGGTCTATGTCGCTTCCGCAGTCGCCCAGGCAGCGATCGAGGACGGGGTAGCTCGGGTCAAAGATTTTGATCTTGATGCTTACCGTGCTGAGCTTCAGCGCTTGGCGGATCATCTCGACGGAAAATAATCCGTCCCACCCATACCAATACAAGAGGAAACCATGAGCACCAAAACCCCGAAGGGTATCGACAAACTCGGCTTGAGTGATATCGGTGAGATTTATTACAATCTGGATTACGATTCTTTGCTGGCACACGAAGTCAATCGTGGTGAGGTAGCCGTCTCCACAAGCGGATCAGCAATGTGTGATACGGGTATCTTTACCGGTCGCAGCCCCAAAGACAAGTATTTTGTCGATCAGGCACCTTCCAACGAGCATATCGCATGGGGGGCTGTGAATCAGCCTGTTGATAAAGCCATATACGATGAACTGCTTGACCTGAGTCGCCGGCAACTCTCCGGAAAAGATCTTTATATCACGGATGTGTTTGCGGGCGCCAGCCCTGCCAGCCGCTACAAAGTGCGCTTCGTCACTGAAATTGCCTGGCAGGCGCACTTTGTCAAGAACATGTTTATCCGCCCCTCCGAAGAAGAACTGGAGGATTTTGAGCCAGACTTCACTGTCTATAATGCTTGCCGCACAGTAGATGAGAAATACAAAGAACATGGTCTTAATTCTGATGTTTTCGTCATGTTCAATGTAGAAGAAAATACCTCCATTATCGGTGGCACCTGGTATGGTGGCGAGATGAAAAAGGGTATTTTCTCTATGATGAACTACTGGCTGCCACTTCAAGGAAAGCTTTCGATGCACTGCTCAGCAAACGTGGGAGAGGCGGGAGATGTGTGCCTTTTCTTTGGTCTTTCCGGCACAGGAAAAACAACCCTCTCAACCGATCCAAACCGAGCCTTAATCGGCGATGACGAGCACGGGTGGGACGACGATGGTGTGTTCAACTTCGAGGGGGGATGCTACGCCAAGGTAATCAACCTCGACCCTAAGAGTGAACCAGAAATTTTCGGTGCGATACGCAAAGATGCTCTTCTGGAAAATGTCGTAGCCGACGTCAATGGCGTGATTGACTACAGCGATGGCTCCAAGACAGAAAACACGCGTGTTTCGTACCCAATTGAACACATTGTCAATCACCAGCAAGGCCTCATGGCCGGCCACCCGAACAATATCATCTTTTTGACGGCGGATGCTTTCGGCGTCTTGCCGCCAGTGAGCAAGCTCACCAAAGAGCAGGCCATGTATTATTTCCTCAGTGGCTATACGGCCAAAGTAGCGGGTACCGAGCGAGGGATTACGGAGCCGGTGGCGACTTTTTCTGCCTGCTTTGGCGAGGCGTTCTTGCCGCTGCATCCGACCGAATATGCCAAACTCCTCGGCAAAAAAATCGACGAACATGATGTTAATGTCTATCTCGTCAACACAGGATGGACTGGCGGCCCTTATGGCATAGGCAAGCGGATGAGTATCAAAGATACACGCGCTTGTATCAACGGCATTCTTAACGGCTCGATCAATGATGCAGAATTCGAGACGTTGCCCAAATTCAACCTATCGATCCCCAAGCATCTCGATGGCGTTGCAGATGATGCGGTGCTCAATCCTCGCAATACATGGGAAGACAAAGAGGCCTACGATGCAACACTGGATAGACTTGCTGGGATGTTTGTAGCAAATTTTGATCGCTACAACGATCGCGGAAGCGAGTTTGACTTCTCTTCGGCCGGTCCGCAACTCTAACATGGTATGATGTCGCCTTTTGGCGGCTACCGTATTCTACAAGGAACCCCATGGGTGTATCTCTCAAGCATAAACTCATCAATATGTTTCGTGAACTTCTGGTGTACCATAGCGACTCTTTGGCATTTCGTGCCAAGCTTTTGACGTTGCTCGTCGTAGGAAATGGCGACACAATCAATGCATGCGAAGAGGAAAAGCTGAAGGATGTTGCTCACAAAATGTATCCAGACGATCATGATCGGGCGCAAGTTCTCCTTGAGGCTGTGCATGAGTTTTATAACAAGCTAACCGAAAAGAACAATTTGGTCTACGACAGCCTCATACGTCGTATCCATGACGATGTCAAAAATACTCCACGGTACACTCAGAAGATTGAACCAGAGCTCTTTGATATCCTCAGGGTGTGCATCGAGGATGAAGATGAGCGTATTTTCCATGATCGTATTATTACGTTTTTGTCTGACTTGAAGGCTGAGTATGGAAAGTTATAGATTTGTCATCCGGGGCAAGGTACAACATGTGTATTATCGAAAATTTGTCTCTCAGGCCTTGATGCGTCAGCAAATTCAGGGTAGCATCCGCAATCTTTCTGATGGCACAGTGGAGGTTGTCGCACGTCTCTGGGAAGAGGATGTTGATGCGGTGCTCTCCGCTTTGCATCAAGGGTCGCCTGCCAGTGATGTAGAGAGCATAGAGACAACAATACTCGAAGAAGACGATCTGGTATATGATGGTTTTGAGATTCGCTATACGTGAAGTGTGTATTTGGTGAATGTAAGTCATTTTGTGTAGAGAAATATGCTATATGAGGCCTACCCCGGGGTCGCGAAAGATGTGACTTGGGGAGTAACGTTTGTTGACCCCGGGTAGGTCGAAATTATAGCAAAGACTTGTCAAAAAAAAGTCAATAACTACATAGTTGAACCTAAATCTAAAATGTAATTTTGGATAAAATGTTGGGAGAAAAAAGAAAAAGTTTCAGCCCGAGGTCGCGAAAGATGTGACTTGGGGAGTAACGTTTGTTGACCCCGGGTTGGCTGGAATTATAGCGACCCACAGTCAAAAAAAAGTCAAAACTTTAGTGAAACAAGCTATAATCGTCGGGAGAGAGACCCCTGGACAAGAAAGGCGAAATATGACGTGGAGTTGGCTGTTGGCACTTGCCCTTTTTGTGGCCGTTGCGGGACTCACGCCCGGCCCAAACAATATCATTGCCATGGCGATTGGATTCAATCACGGTTTTCGCAAAGTCCTTCCCCATCTTTTTGGAGTTATGGTTGGGTTTCCTGTGATGCTACTCATGATCGGTTTTGTATTGCGCCCCCTTATGGAGCAGTATGCTACAGTCTTCTTGCTTCTCAAATACGCCAGTGTTGCCTATATCCTCTATCTGGCATGGAAAATTGCTTCAGCCCCTACGCATGATGATTTGCTCCCGGAAGAACGCACACCACCGATCACGTTTTGGCAGTCGGTAGCTTTTCAGTGGATCAACCCCAAGGCCTGGGCGGGAGCCCTCACGACGGTCACCGTTTATATGTTGCCTGACCACTACCGCGCGAGCCTGATGGTGGCCGTGGCTCTTTCGATGCTGAGTATCGTGACCGCTATTTCGATGTGGGCACTGATTGGCAAACAGATCAAACGCTTCCTCTCTGAACCGAATCATGTGCGGATATTCAATGTCTCTATGGCTGCCTTGCTGTTGCTGGCCGTTGGCATGATGTTGGTCAGCTGACTGTGAACAGATGCAGCGTATGAAGGGTTTCAGATGGTGTTTGATGGATTGACATATGTGTTGCTTTTTTTCGCAGGCGGTATGGCAGGCTTTGTAGATAGTATCGCCGGTGGGGGCGGAATCATTACCCTTCCGGCTCTGCTGGCAGTGGGCATCCCGCCCCATCAGGCACTGGCAACCAACAAGCTCCAGAGTTCATTTGGCAGTTTTACCGCCGTGGTGAACTACACACGCCTGGGAATGGTCAAGCCAAGGGCGTTGATCGAGGGGGTCTTGTTTACACTTATTGGTGCAGGACTTGGGGCATGGGGTGTGCAGCAGTTTTCTGCCGGTTTTCTGGAGCGCTTGATCATCGTCATGCTCATTGTAATCTTTCTCTATACGGCTTTCTCTCCCAAGCTCGGCTTTGAACCCAGCAGGAGCAAGATGTCGCCGCGTCTGTTCTACGCACTGGCAGGGTTGGCGATCGGATTTTACGATGGATTTTTTGGGCCGGGGACAGGTAGCTTCTGGACAATGGCACTGATTCTCCTCTTGGGTCTGGATCTCAAGCATGCCACGGCACAAACCAAACTCTTCAATTTTACGAGCAATATCGTCTCCTTTGCTGTGTTTGCCTATGCCGGGCTGATGCTCTGGGGTCTAGGAGTCGTGATGGGTATCGGCCAGATCGCCGGAGCCTACTTGGGTTCGACGCTGGTGCACCGGAGGGACGTAGGCTTCGTCCGGGTATTTTTTCTCGTGGTTGTTGCCGTGACCATTGTGCGCTTGATTGTGGTAGGGTAGGGTTATGCAGCAGAAATTTACCATGCCCTACGGCCTTCAATCTCCGCCGATAAAAGAGGTATTGCAGTGGAAGATGCGCACGCTCTTCCAGAAGAAACGCGCAGCGGTAGCAGATGATGATTTTGTGCTGTCTGTGCACACCTTGCGCGCTGAGGACTTGCGACGGGATGAGGATTTTATCGTCTGGTTGGGGCATGCGACGTTTTTGATTCAACTAGATGGCATACGGATTTTGACCGATCCAGTCTTTGGGAAGGTTCCGATGACCCCGCGACTGGTACCTGCTCCGATCGATCCGGCAGAGTTGGAGGTCGACGTGATCCTTATCAGCCATGGCCACTACGATCATCTCGATCTCTCGTCTCTTTCTAGGCTTGATGTCTACGACAAGCAGACCCGTCTCATCGTCCCACTTGGGCTCGCGTCGTATCTCAAAAAAGGTGCCAACGTCACGGAGCTAGGTTGGGAGGATAGCATTGTTGTGGATTCTTTGGATATCACAGTCTTGCCTGCTTCGCATTGGCACCGTCGGGGTGTACGGGATTTCAACCGGGCGTTGTGGTGTTCGTTTGCGATCGAGGGCAACGGACGGACGATCTATTTCGCCGGAGACAGTGCGTTAGATGGCCATTTTGAAGAGATTGCCCGACGCTACCCTGCGGTGGATATCGCCCTGATGCCCATCGGAGCCTACGACCCGCCCGAGGTGATGCGCAC
>CAZCAZ010000033.1:0-13591 GCA_964496735.1 uncultured Nitratifractor sp.
CGTGACCATGATTGCCCCCAAGGCCCCCGGTCACACTGTGCGCAGTGAATTTGTGCGCGGCGGAGGCATTCCTGACCTGATCGCCGTGGGTCAAGATCCGGCAGGCAACACCAAAGAGCTGGCACTCTCCTATGCATCAGCTATCGGTGGTGGCCGTACCGCAATTATCGAGACAACATTCAAGGACGAGACCGAAACAGATCTTTTTGGAGAGCAAGCCGTACTTTGTGGCGGAGTGACGTCGTTGGTGCAAGCGGGATTTGAGACCTTGACTGAAGCGGGTTATGCTCCAGAAATGGCCTATTTTGAGTGCCTTCATGAGCTCAAACTTATTGTTGACTTGATGTTTGAGGGCGGGATTGCTGATATGCGTTACTCCATCTCCAATACCGCCGAGTACGGCGACTACGTCAGTGGCCCTCGCGTCATCGGTGACGAGTCCAAGGCTGCCATGAAGCAAATTCTCAAAGAGATCCAAAATGGTCAGTTTGCCAAAGATTTCATCGCCGAAGGCCAGACGGGCTATCCACGCATGAAGGCTGAGCGCAACAATGCCAAAGCCTCTCTCATCGAGCAAACCGGTGAGCAGCTTCGCGAAATGATGCCCTGGATCAGTGCCAATAAAATCGTCGATCAAGAGACGAACTAAACCAAGCACCTCAAGCAGGCGTGAATGCACTTCTGCTTGAGTACGCCACCTTTATAGATGCCAAATCCCTCTCATAACCGTCCGTCTCCAGAAGTGACCAAGCATAGACCTGTTACGCCCTCGACACGAAAAGATTCCAAAGCACCGCAACATAATCCACCAAAAAAAATACATCGCTTTCTGCGTTATGGTCTTGGTGCGGTAGCCATGAGCGCTTTGTTGGTGTCAGGGTATCTTATCGGAGCACTGCAAAAAGAACCCAAGAAACCTGCACCCGAAAAACAGCCCACAAAGCACCAAGAAGCAGTGCGCAAATACCCTGCGAAAAAGCGACCAACAGCTATGGAGATTCTTCAGCATGGTTTTGCAGAGGATGCACAGGAGAACAGTATGCCAGATGTCAGCTGGTATGTCCCCGGAGAAACGCAGAATAGCACACCGAATAAAAAGCCGCCCAAATCCAAGCCCTTGGTTGCTGTCAAGTCAGGCAAGGTTCCCAAACTTGTTATTATTATTGACGATGTGTCCCGAAAGAGGCAGCTTGATGCGATTCAGAGGCTTCCTTATCATATCACACCCTCTATCTTTCCTCCATCAGAAATCTCCGCCACAAGCAACCAGTTGGCGCAGTACGCAAAACACTACATGGTGCATCTTCCGATGCAATCAGGCAGCGCAGAAATGAACCGCATGAAAGGGATGCTGTTTACTCGCATTAGTGTGGAAAAAATGCAGGCACGGGTGGATGAGATACGAAAGCTCTTTCCAAAAGCCAAGTTTGTCAACAATCACACAGGCAGCGTATTTACGTCCAACTACAAAGCAATGAAACAGCTTTATGGCATGTTGCGCAAAAAAGGATTTGTATTTGTTGACAGCCGCACCAGTGCCAAGAGTGTGGTGCGATCTGTTGCGCATGATTACCATGACACCTATATCACACGCGATGTCTTTATTGACAATATCCAAACAGAAGCTGTTATTCTCAAGCAACTCAAACATGCCGTCCGTATCGCCAAAAAACGTGGATTTGCTATCGCAATAGGCCATCCGCATGCAATGACCATGCAAGCACTGCGCCATGCCAAAAAGATACTTGAGGGTGTCCAGGTGGTGTATATTGATGAGTTGTATCCAAAATTATGACAATTTGACACATTTTTTTAGTGTGTGATGCATTTGGGCTATACTGATAAAAAAATCAGGAGTGCCACCATGACCGGGACGATCGATCACCCCATCCCCGAGCTTGGGCTCATGAAAAAATACCCAGACCCTCTCTATTATCGAGGCAACCCATCTCTCCTGGAGCGCCCTAAGATCTCGATCGTCGGGACGCGCAAGCCTTCGACGTATACACGTCAGTTCACGTACGATTTGGCACGAGCTCTTTCGCAGCGCGGAGTGGCCGTTGTCAGTGGTGCAGCCATGGGAGTCGATGCGATTGCCCATCAGGGGGCTGGGGTGGCCAACACAATCGCTGTGATGGCGAATGGACTGAACATTCGATATCCAGCCATCAATGCCTCCATGATTGCGCAGATCGAAGAGCAGGGGCTGGTGTTGAGTCAGTTTTCAGACAGTCAGAAAGCAGCCAACTGGAGCTTTGTCGTGCGCAATGAGTTGGTCGTGGCGCTTGGAGAGATCCTGGTTGTTGCCGAGGCCGATGTCGATAGCGGTTCCATGCGTAGCGTAGAATATGCGCTCAAGATGGAACGGCCTATTTATGTCTTGCCTCAGCCGCTCGATACCAGTCGGGGCAGCAATGCGCTGCTTGCACAGGGGCTGGCGAAAGCTATTTACGATATCGAGTCGTTTGCCGGACAATTTGGTGTCGCTCCGAGTCAGGAGGGGATGGTGCGGGATGAGTTTTTTTATTTCTGCCAGCAGGCGCCGACACTTGATCTGGCGGTGGAGCTATTTGGTGATCGGGTGTATGAAGCGGAACTGATGGGAGAGATACGGATTGAGAATGGGAGGATAGGTATAATGTAGCCAGAGAAACCTCCGGCTACAGACGCTTTACTTTTTAGTCTTTGTTTTTTTATTTATGATGTCATTGAGTACTTTTTCCAGGACATTTTGAGGCAGCATGCCTACCTGCATGGTAACAACTTGTCCGTCTGGATCCAAAATCAACAAGAAAGGAATCGACCCTTTCCAATCCGCACGGTTGGCAATATAGTCCACAAAATATCCGGCATCTTCATAGGCCACAACGTCGTAGTTGATCCCTTTTGCCTTGACAAAAGACTTTAGACGTGCTTTGGGAGTATTTTGCACTTCGATTCCAAGCATAGCCAACTTGCCCTTGTACTTCTTGATCATGTCCACATAATGGGGAATAGAAGCTAGACAGGGGGGACAGTGGGTTCCCCAGAATTCGAGGAAAACCACCTTGCCTTTGTATTCAGGGATTTCCAAGCCGCCATCCGTGCCTTTGATGTGGATTGTTTTGCCATTAAGCGTAGGCAGCTTGATATACTTGCTATCGGCCGCTTGTGCCAAACTGCTGATTGCGATAAGGGCCAAAAAGGCTACTATGATTTTTTTCATGCTGATTCCTTTGGTGTGTATTGAGGCTGGTGCCTCTTATTTTTTTGATGCTTTTGTCTTGGGGTCTGATTTTTTCTCGTAATACTCTACGATTTTCAGCAAGAACTTTTCCATGTCGGCTGGATTGTTGGGAACACCGCGTATGATAGCATGCGTGTGTCCCGTATAGCCCAAGGCGACCATAAAAGGCAGCCCTTCTTGGATCTCTTTGCCTTCTTTGTCTTTGCCAAACTGAAACTTATGCATCGCTGCGGCAACAAATTTCTTGTTCTCTTTTCCTGATATAAGGGTATAGAGAACTTTGTTTTCTTTGGCAAATTTCTGGAGTTGCTCGGATGTCATGTCAGAGAGCTCGACGCCGATAATCTCAAGTTTGCCGCGTAAATCCAAAAAATACTGGTTGAGATTTGGGATTTGCTTGATGCAAGATTTGCAATTTTTGTCCCACAGTACCAAAAGGGTCATTCGATCAGTATGGTTGTTGAAGATGAACCCTTCTTTGATCTCTTTGATGGCAACTTCCGCCTTGGTAGAGCCAAGTTTTTTGACAAAATCAGCCTTGGCCTTGGCGAGCGCTTTTGGATCAGTCTTTTTGGTCGTATTGAGGTCGTTTTTGGCGTAGGCTTGTGTCATCAAGCTGACAAGAAGCGCCGACAATACGAGAACATTTCTCAACGTCATGGAGTATTCCTTTATTAAAATTAAAAAAGATTATACCATAGTGCCTTAACCCAACGTTAATGATAGAGCATTTTGCGCTATAATACACAATACCAAACAAGGGGCTGACGTGAAAAGATTGATCTTGTGGAGTATTGCTTTTGGGGCAACCATGCTCCATGCAGCTGTAACCGATCAGCAAATCGCCAATATGTTTGTGCTGGGCTTTGAGGGAAAGCATCTCAATAATGATTCAGCGATCATTCGGGATATTTGTGATCGCGGACTTGGTGGCGTGATTCTCTTCAAAAAAAATATCTCCAACGCGCAGCAATTGTCTTCGCTGACGCAGCAACTTGGCCATTGTGCTCACACGCCTTTGATTGCTGTGGACCAAGAAGGAGGAACGGTACGGCGCATTCGCTTTGGACAAGATTATCCCCGTGCGTCCCAAGTGGCACACGCAGGCACGCGGCAGGCAAAAAACATCTATAGCCGTATGGCACGTGAACTGCACCAACTGGGGATCAACTACAATCTGGCACCTGTAGCCGACCTGTCCCTTGAGCCCAAAAATTACATTATCAACAAGCTTGGCCGTAGTTATGGCAAAGATCCAGCAATAGTACGCCGGTACAATAGCGCTTTTATCTCGGCCATGCACCGTCAGCATATCCTCACCGCTCTCAAGCACTTTCCCGGTCACGGGTCAAGCTTGGGAGACACGCACCGAGGCTTTGTGGACGTAAGCAAGCGATGGCAATCACAAGAGCTGGAGCCTTTCAAGAATCGACAGGCTGATTCGGTCATGGTGGCCCATGTTGTGTGCGACAAAGTGACTGAGCCGGGGCGTCCTGCGTCACTTTCACCTCGAGCTATTGGTATTTTGCGACGCAACAACCCCCATACTGTCGTCATTACCGACGACCTTCAGATGGGCGCAATTCGTAAGCAATTTGGCTCATTGCCGCGTGTCATTGCTATGGCCATTAATGCCGGAGACGATCTTCTGCTTTTTGGAAATCAGCTCACGCGGAAAAATAAAGTCAATCTAAGGCAGTTGATACGGATCGTGCGTACCCTTCTTGCTCACAATAACATTCGTGCATCTTCCATAAAAGCAGCCAACAGGCGCATAGAGCGCATGCGAAAAAAAATTGGCCTACACAACAGGAAAATTCCTAAGCATGCTCGAATGCACAAGGTGAAAGTTTTCTCTTCCCAAAAGATTAAAGATATGTTTTGATGCCTCGATCTTATTCTAGAATTGCCGCAATAGACGTCGGCCTCAAGCGTATAGGAATGGCAATTTGCCTTGATAGCAATATCGTCTTGCCGCAGCCAGCCATTGTGCGCCGCAATCGCAACCAAGCTGCCCGAGATGTGTTGGCATTTTTGATGGAGTGGAAGGTGGATACCTTGATCATAGGTATACCGCGTGGTGGAAGCAGTGAAGAGGAGATGGAGCGACGTATTCGTCATTTTGTCGGACTCTTGGACCTGCCAGAATTGATAGGTATTTTTTATCAGGATGAAGCGAATTCTTCAGCTGAAGCCAAAGAGCTAATGCGAGGTGTTATGCGTCAAAAGCGGGATGGGCGGATCGACTCGCTTGCGGCCAAGCTGATCCTGGAGCGGTGGTTGTCTGAGCAGCGTGTCAACTCAGGGTAAGATGAAGATAGAGGTTGGCTTCCTCAAATCTAATGCGTTCTTTGAGTGTTTTTGCAAGGGTGGAAAATGTTTCAAAAAATGTTTTATCCAATGCTACGTCGCTTGGGGTGTATTTGCCAAGAAATTGCATTAGACTTTCCTTGGTCTCCCCAAAACTGGATGTAAACTCTTCAATCATCTCCTCAGTACGATGACTGACCGTACCGCTACCGCGAATTATCTTGAAAAACTCGATATCTTCACTGGCGATATGTCCGATGCTCATTTTATTGAAAAGCTTCAAATATTTTTTGGCTTGTTCATGGTTTCCTTTGGCATACTCTCCGAGAACCATCTGAGATAGTTCTAGCATTTTGAGATGCTCATCCTTCCATTTTTTGACTAATTTCTGATTTTTACTTAGAAAGAGAGTGGAAATCATTGTGTGTCCTTATGTGATAACGCGAAGGACAATTATAGCATTCAGCTGTCAGAAAAAAGTCAAATCTATTATAATATTTCTTGGAGAAAATTGATGCGGATTTCCTCTAAAATTCAGAGGCCAGCACGGCCTCCATCCCCTCCTTATTGAGAATACGAATAAGGTTGGATGAGCCACTTTTTCCGGTGGTTGATCCAATGGTAACAACAAAACGTTTGTCGTGAGAAATACGATGCTCATCAAGGAGCTTTTTGACAAAGAGATAAAGGAGTTTGGTTGGATTGCGAATGGGCTCCATCACAAAGAGGGGCCGCACACCCCAGATCAGATTGAGTTTGCGATGAGTGGAGAGGGAGTGTGAGATGGCATAGATGCTTTGTTGTGGGCGATACTTCGAGAGAGTTTGGGCACTCATGCCAGAAGTAGTGAAAGGAACTAGGGCTTCCTTCCGGAGGTTTTTTGCCAACTCCACAGCAGATTTGGAGACGGCATCGGATTCATTGTGGGTGGGGTAGTCCTTGTAGTAGGGATAGTCTTTTTCGACATCCTTGATAGTGTCATGCAGCACATGTACTGCCTCAATGGGATACTCGCCAACGGTGGTCTCGTCACTGAGCATCACGGCATCGGTGCCATCATAGACCGCATTGGCGATATCGCTGACCTCGGCACGGGTTGGAAAGGGGTTGTCCTTCATTGACGTGAGCATTTGTGTGGCAGTAATGGAGGGTTTATTCATGGCGTTGGCGACATCGAGGATGTGTTTTTGGATGCGAGGCAAGCGGGTGACGCCAAATTCGGCTCCAAGATCTCCGCGCGCGACCATGACACCGTCGGAGAGCTCAAGAATATCCTTGAGGTTAGCAATGGCCTCTCCGGTTTCGATTTTGGCGACAACAAAAGGGTCGAAGTTGTGCTGCGCCATGATGCTTCGGGCTTTGCGGATATCTTCAGGGGTTTGGACAAAAGAGAGGGCGACGATGTCGATGCCGTGTTGTGCGCCAAAAGCCAGATCGTTTTCGTCTTTGGCTGTGATGGCAGAGATGGTCAAATGGGTCTTGGGGAAGTTAACCCCTTTGCGCGAAGTAAGCTCTCCGCTGTTGAGGAGTTCCAGGGTGAGAGTGTCGCTGTCTTTGGCTGTGACGCGTGTCTGGAGGGTGCCATCAGCAAAAAAGACCTCCTCGCCTGTGTTGACCATGTCGATAATTGCCGGGTAAGAGAGATCAAGGGTATGATTATCTTCTGCATGCTCGGTTTTGCTGAGACGAAGGGTGTCGCCTCGTTGGAGTTTTAATGCTCCGTCGATATGCCCGATGCGCACCTTGGGCCCCGAGATGTCTTGCAGGATCGCCACTTCAGTGCCGACTCGATCAGAGGCTTCACGGATTTTTTGGATATTGGCAGCATGTGTGGGGTGGTCTCCGTGAGAAAAGTTGAGTCGGAAGACGTTGACGCCAGTGCGAATGAGGGTTTCAATCATTTCAGGTGAATCGGTCGATGGGCCGAGCGTCACGACGATTTTGGTTTTGCGCATATAAAACTCTTTGGTGTGAAAATTTTCGTGATTATATCATCATAAGATCAACATCCCATCCCCATAGCTAAAAAAGCGGTACCCCTCATCGATGGCTTCCTGATAAAGCGATAGAGTCTTTTTTTGTCCAATGAAGGCAGAGACCAGCATGATAAGGGTACTTTTGGGCAAATGAAAATTGGTCAGCAAGTGGTTGACACGGATAGGGGGGTTGCCAGGGTGAAGGAAGAGATCGCACTCGCCGAAGGTCTGTCCAGTGCGCGCAAAGTATTCGACAGTACGGGTGACGGTCGTGCCTACAGCAAGCAAGGGAGTGTCGGTGCGGAGAATCTCGGCCGTTTTGTCGGGGATATGAAAGGCTTCAGAGTGCATGGGGTGGTCGGTGATGGTGGCCGCTTCGACGGGTTTGAATGTGCCGGCTCCCACATGGAGGGTAAGGGTGTGGGTACTGTACTGCTGCTGGAGCTCCATCAACGATTCGGGCGTGAAGTGCAATGAGGCCGTCGGAGCAGCAACGGCTCCAGCGTGACGAGCAAAGAGGGTCTGGTAGTCATGACGGTCTTCGTCACGGTCTTCACGCTGCATATATGGCGGTAGGGGGATATGGCCAATGCGATCGAGTATGCCGACGAGATCCTCGAAGCGAATCGGAGTCCCCTCTTGGGAGAACGTGACAACACGCGATCCGTCGCCATTGAGCGAGATGACCGTAGCACACAACCCCTCATCAAAAAGGATCTCTGTGCCGACGTGCACTCGTCCTCGGATCATCACAAGTGATTCATGCGCATCGAGCGGCTTGGTAAAGAGAAGTTCGACTTTGCCTCCTCCTTGGCCATTGCTAGCGATTTTGTGGCCAAAAATACGTGCTTTGATGACACGGGTATCATTGAGAAAGATTTGAATATCGGGTGGTAAAAAATCCAACAAATGACGAAAGGTAGTGTGCGTCACTGTGTCCGTGGCTCGATGATAAACCAGCAGACGCGCCGTATCGGCTGGCCGTGCCGGTGTGGTGGCTATATGCCCTTCAGGCAGGACATAATCGTAACTTTCGGTTAGAAGCAGATCGGTTTTGGGCACAGGGCGTCACTTGTCGTCGTCATTGGACGGTTTGTCGTTGGGTGCGTCAAGCTCATCAAAGTCCTCATCACCAAAATCAAAGTCCTCATCATCAATCTCGCCATCGTCAGCAAAAGGTTCATCCGTGTCATGAGGCGTTTTGGCTTCGTCAGTCTGGGCGGCGAGTGAGGACTGTGAAGTAGAAGCCACAGCTTCTGGCTCTTCGTGCACCGTTTCCTTTTCTTCCTCTTCGGGCTTCTCTGGATTGATAACCTTGAGGATCAGAATGGAAGCACCGTAGAGGATGATCAACGGTGCAGCCATGAGTACCTGCGTGAGGACATCGGGCGGGGTAAGCAGGGCAGCCAGGACAAAGATCATCACAATAGCATACTTGAAAAAGCGGATCAAGGTACGATCGGTAATCAGTCCTATGATCCCTAGAAATGCTGCAACAACGGGTAATTCAAATGCAATCCCAAACCCCAACAAAATTTTGGTAAAAAATCCAACATAGTCCTCTATATTGATTAAGGGCGTATAGAGAAAAGAGCCAAACGTAATGAGGAACTGGAAACCAAACGGTGTGACGACATAATACGCAAACAAGATGCCGATAGCAAACATCACCGAGCCGCCTACAACAAAGGGGATGACCATTTTCTTCTCGTTGTCGTAAAGCCCGGGTGCAATAAAGAGCCAAAGCTGCCAGAGGATCACCGGAAGAGCCAAAAAGAGGCCAGCAAAAAAGGAAACCTTGAGGGCAACAAAAAAGGCACCTCCTACCTGATGCGTTGTGATTGATCCCCAGAAACTATTGGATGCATGGGCGGCAGGCGTGCTGGCATTGTGCTCTGCTGTGAGAGTCTCAAGCAGTTGGCGAGAGCTGTGAGCCATGTCGCCGGCATAGGTAGCGGCACGGTCGAGAAGGATACTGATCTGTAGATCGGTTGCGTCTCGATGACGCTCGGCGAGGAGTTCGGCAGCTTGATGGAGGTTTGCCTGAAGCGCAGAGGCCTGGTCGGGGAGGGTGGTCGGCCGAAACGGAGTGGTCACCTGGCCCTGCAGGCCAGGTGATGGGGTGACGGTGGACGTGACGGGAGAAGTAGTTGTTGTGGAAGATTTGGTCTGGTTGGTGTCGGGATGCTGAACCTTCCATGTACCGTTTTCCCTCTTTTCTACGACGATTTTGACTTGGGTTAGGGCATCATTGAGAGGCTGCGTCACCCAAGTAAGAATGGGCTCATGCATCAAAAATGCTGTGATGAACATCAGAAGTATCGCTGCGACAGAGATGGCCAGACGATTGCGCAGTTCTGCCAAGTGTGGCCGCATGCTTTCAAACATTATGCATCCTCATCAGGGGTAAGGTTTTTGAATGATGCTGTTTTCTTTTGCACTGTTTTGTTTTTTTTGCGACTAGTGTTTGCTTTGGGGGTTGTTTTTTCTGATACGGTGGAGGTGGGAGTTTCTATCGAAGTTGATGCGTCAGGGGATGCTTGCTCTAGGGCTTCTTCTGTATGAATATCGGCCAGCAAATCGTCATCGAGGTAGCGGTCACCCCCGATGGAAGTGATGGCGTCCTGAAGTTCTGCAGCAGGATTGGGAATGGCATGTTTGAATCCACTGATGTCGTCAGAAGCCTCTTCGATCTTTTGACGATAACCGAGGGCCTCTTCGCGGAGCTCCTTGATGTGAATCTCTTCTTCAAATGAGCTTTTGGCTTCGTTGACAGTGCTTTTGACCGATTTAAAAAATTTGGCGATCTGTACCATGGCCTCGGGGAGCTTGTCTGGCCCGAGGAACAGTACGGCGATTACCGCGATAAAAAGGATTTCAGTGAAGCCCATTCCGAACATGCTGCTGTACCTTGTTGTGGATATAGGATGGCATTATACCCAAAAAATTACATGATCGGTTTGCCGTTGACCGTGAAGTGCCCTTTTTCAAATTTGAGATCGAAGACAGCTTTGTCACCTTCAAACTTGGCGAGCATCATGGCCATCGCCATCATTTTGGGAGAGAAGTCTTTGGCCATCTTCTCAAGATCGGCTTTATTGAGGACAATTTTTCCATCAGCGTGCAGGTAGCCCAAAAGCATCATGGAGCCCATGGGGTTCTTCATATCGATTGTATTTTTGGCTAGAGTGGCATTGATATCTACTTGCATGTGATCGTAAGATGTCTGCATGGAGTCATTCTTGATATCGACACTGTCTACGGAGATAGGACCATAGTTCAACTTGAATCCTGACTGGACGATCTTTGTACCGATACTGGCCATGAGATCGCTTTCTTCTTTGGTAAGAGAAACGCTGGGGTCATGCTGTGCTGTCATGGCAGCAAACTGCATGAAATCTGGCACGAGGTTGTATAGACCTTCTAGTCCGCTCTCCCAGATGATATTTTTGACCTGAAAATGATCGGTACCGGCTACAACTGAGATGTTTTTGACTTTGGATATGTCGTGACTCTTGATGGTATCTTCAAATGTTATATTGCCTTTTTCTTCAAATGCTTTTAGTGAAAACTGCTTGGTCTTTCCAGATGCGAAATCTACCGAATCGAGGCTAAAGTCATAATCGAGTGATGCGCCGTTGGCAAACATCTTTCCTACGAGCTTCATGGTAGCTGCAATGGAGGCATTGAGATCGGCTTGTGGCTTACGGGCAAGCGCATAAAGAGACTTGATCAGTGCAGCATCAAAGTTGTTTGTGCTCATATCAAGTTTCAGATTTTTGAGATCAAACGTCGTCTTCTCTTTTGCTTGTGCGGCACTCTTGAAGGCAATGCTGTCGATCTGGAATATTCCATCTGATTTGACTTTGCTGCTCTCCTCGCTGGAGACATAGTGCATCTTGGTGTTGTTGACTGTGAGTGTTCCTGCATTGCGTGCACCTGTACCGCTTGTGGTAAAGCTCACGACAGGAACAAGGCAATCCCATGTCCCGAGGTATGCATTGCTCTGGTCGATCTGGCAGTTAAAATTTTGATAAGAAAATACTTCTTTCTTGTTTTTGCTCTCTTCGCTGGTGATGCTCAATGTGCCGCCTTGAAAATCCATTTTGGATGAAGGCGAATCCTCTGTAGCAGCTTTGGCGATAGCCAGGTGGACTCCTTGGAGTTTGACGTGTGTCTGGCCATCGGCTTTGGCGAAGGTGTCATCAATGTCTTTGATGTCAACCTGTTTGAGTAGATCATCTGCATCGTAGCTCAGGTACATACCGAGCTTTTTTGCTTTGAGGAACTTCTGGATCGCAGGTGACTCTTTTCCACTCCCCACGAGCCATACATAGACACTTTGAGGTTGATTGTCGGCGTATTTCTTCCAGTCGACTTCGATCTTGGCCTGCTTGAGATTGAGAAGCAGTTTTTCGATTTTAGCCTTGTCTCTTGGGCTGATGGTTACTTGGTGCGTGAGGTACAGGAGTGCCATGGTGGCTTTGCCGGCGTCCTTGACTGTGACTGTATAGTGAGTGCTGTCCTGAGTATCCACGGTGCGGTTGACGTCCAAGCCGTTGCTTTGCAGGACTGTGATTTTTTGTGCGAAAGCGGCTTTGCGCGCGGTGCTGTCTTTTTTGCTGCTGCATCCGCTATTAACTAGAGCCAGAAGTGCGACGGCTAGCGCCACATATCGTATTTTTGTCATTGTGTTTCCTTGGTGTGATGTAAGGCAGAATTTTAGCAGAATTTACGTTTGGATTCCTTAGAGACAGGTTGGGATTTTCTTTTTTTGACACTCCCTTTCTTGGCAATGAAGCTGCCGCGCTATCGACTGCCATGGAGGAGAGTAATCTCAAGACAAAAGAAACAGAGCGATCTCGTCAGCCACAAAGAAATTTGGATTGTAGTAGTGTCCATTTTTGTGGGACAATTTTTCTTCTTCTATTAAAATGCGAGCTTGTTCTTTTTGTCTTTTATTTAAGATCCCCTCTGCGATGCCAACGCATGATCGCATCCCTAGAAATATCTGCTCAGTTTGCCGGTCACTTTCGCTTAGATTCTCGGTACGGATAGCCAAAGGATCATCAAGGTAGGCTTGGATCTCAACAGGGGGATAATAGCGATTGAGGCCGTCAAAGCCTACAGCGCCAGCGCCGGCTCCCAAGTAGGGCTTGAGTTGCCAGTAGCCGAGATTGTGACGACTGTTGTAACGCCCAAAGTTGGATATTTCATATTGGTCAAATCCTCGACGGGTAATTTCCTGGGCGACAAAGAAAGCCAGGTCGTCGTTGGTTTGTCGTACTTCAGGTGTGGCGGCAAAAGGAGTGTTGTTTTCGATGGTGAGCTCATAGGCAGAAACATGATCGATCGGTAACGCAAAAGCCCGCTCAATGTCTTGGCGCATCAAAGCCTGCGTATCGCCGGTGACATTGTAAATCAGATCCAGTGAGCAATGAGAAAACCCGACAGCATGCGCGGCATGAATGGCGTGCTCTGCTTGCTTGGGGCTGTGAGCGCGTCCGAGGCGCCTGAGCTTGTCAGCGTTGAAACTCTGCACGCCAAAGCTGACACGGTTGACCCCGAGACGGTGCATTTCACTGAGCCATTCTTTGGTGGCAGAGTTGGGGTTGGCTTCGGTTGTGATTTCGGCATCGGGTGCGAGATATGGGCCCAGCAGCTCAAAGATCGGCGCATAGAGCTTCGCTGAGATTGTCGAGGGGGTGCCGCCACCGATAAAGAGGGTTTCGATGCTCCCTTTTGTAGCAGAAAAACGTCTCAGCTCATAGGAAAGTTGGTGATGGAGTGCCCTCATATAGTTTGCACGGGTGTCGAATTGCCCCACATAAGAGTTGAATGCGCAATAATGGCACTTTGAATCGCAATAAGGAATATGGAGGTATGCCAGCACAATGCGCCTTTTTCAAAGAAGTGTAACTCTATTTTGGCTAAAATCTTATCAGAAATTATTTAAGTACTGGGCTCAATGCGCCCAGTGAAACGAGACGATCATGCAGGAATTCACGGGCTATCGACCCAATGTTGCCGCTATTATCCTCTCGTCCGACTATGACCAAACCGGACATTTTGTGATCGC
>CAZCAZ010000034.1:0-13522 GCA_964496735.1 uncultured Nitratifractor sp.
TCAGTGTCTCACCATTTATCTCTAACATACATTTCGTATTCTCTTTAGTATGCTTCCCCAGTCGGCTTCCTGTTCCTGCTGCCAAGATTAATGCCTGCATTTAGATACCCTTTTCTTTCTATATGTTTTCATGGCATCATAGGCCATATACTTTGCGAAAAGCCATCATTCCAAGCAATGTAGCCGCAATACTTAGGGTCACATTGAGTAGGATATTAATGAATACTTTTGAATAAAAGCCATCTTGAAGCATGAGAACTGTCTCTAGTGAGAAAGTAGAAAATGTCGTCAAAGCCCCAAGAAAGCCGGTCATCAGTAGTACTTTTTGGGTCGGAGATATTGACTGCTCAAAATAAAGAAATAAAAAACCGATAATAAAACTCCCCAATACATTGACCATGAGCGTACCGTAGGGAAAAGCACTTCCAGTGAGTTTTTGGACACCAAAGGCAAGCAAAAAGCGGCTTATGGCGCCCAGAAAACCTCCTGCACCTACTGAAAGTACTAGTGCAACATTCACACGCATCCCTTTGTCGCCCCTAGAAAGCATATATACATTATTTTGAAAGAATCCATACTAATCCTTGAAGATAATAATATCGTAGTGGCTACGTTTGACAATGGCTTTTCCGGACGGGACAGTTCCTGGACGATTTAGCCCGTGAAGCTCTTCTTTGAGGGTCTCAATTTGCCCCTCTAGATCTTCCATGGTGTCACGCAACCGAAGGATCACATCAACACCAGCAAGATTGACACCCATGTCACGCGTCAGCCGCAAAATAAGCTTCATTCGATCAATATTTGCTTGAGAATAAAGACGCATTCGGCCTTGTGTGCGTGACGGCTCCACAAGCCCTTCACGCTCATACTGCCTCAAGGTCTGAGGGTGGATTTTGAGCATGTTGGCCACAACACTAATTAAATAAACTGGCTCCTCATAGCTGTGCATCACAATGGCTCCTTAGTTGGGTAGTTGCTCTTCACATAGTTTACGCAAGTCATTCGACAAGGTATCACTGGCTGGCAAGATGATGTTGGCGACAAGATAAAGATCACCAATTATGCTACTCTTTCGATCAGGATATCCTTTGCCCTTTAGGCGGAATTTCTGACCATTTTTTGTATCTTTTGGCACTTTGAGACTCACCTCTTTTTCCGGAGTTTCAACTTGAATTTTTGCCCCAAAAAGAGCAGCCTTCAGTGGAACATCAATGGCCTTGTACAAGTCATTCCCTTTGCGGTCATATTCAGGAGAAGCTGCGACGGAAACTTTGATCATTAGATCACCTCGCTGCCCTTGAAAGCTTTTGCCTTTGCCTCGAACTCGCATTGTTTCGCCACTCTTGATTCCTGCAGGGATTTTGATGTCAAAATGTTCCCCGTCACCTGTCGTAACTTGATGCTTACCTCCCTTGAGAGCAACCATAAATGATATAGTGATGCTTGCTTGAACATCCAGATCTGGCATTCCGAAACCACCGCCACCCTGACCAAAGCCGCCAAAGCCGCCCTGAGAAGCAAATCCACCACCTCCGCCAAACATGGATCTCAAAATCTCATCAATATCTACTCCTGCGCCTTGCCCTCTCGCAAAGTCATGGAAGTTTTGACCGCCAAACATTTGATCACCAAACTGATCATATTTGCTTTTCTTCTCTGGATCGCTCAGTACTTCATAGGCGGCATTGATCTCTTTGAATTTATCCTGTGCCTCAAGATCTTTATTGATATCAGGGTGATATTTTCTTGCCAATTTTCGATAGGCCTTCTTGATCTCATCTGCGCTAGCATTCTCATTCACACCAAGTGTTTCGTATAGGCTTTTCGCCATCTCGCTTCTCCTGAAACCTCATTTTCGTGAATTATATCAAAATACTTTAGTCAATGTCAATCAAGTTTGTTTTTTAATGCAAAAAGTGACGTTTTCCTGTAAAATAAAGCGCAATCCCGTGCTCTTCTGCTGCGGCAATTACTTCATCATCACGAATAGATCCACCCGGCTCTATGACTGCCTTGATACCAGCTTCTGCTGCCGCATCTATGCTGTCACGGAAGGGAAAAAATGCTTCAGATGCCATGGCCGAACCGCCAACATCCAGACCCATTTCTCGGGCTTTTTTGAGAGCACACTGAGCTGCATCCACGCGGGAGGTCATCCCCATCCCTACTGCCACCATTGCGGCATCCTTGACGTAGACGACACAATTGGACTTTGTCAAAGATGCAACCCTCCATGCAATGTCAAGATCTTGCATTTGAACCTCAGTAGCCGAGAGTGTACCCTTGAGCTCTGCATTTCCAACTTCATCCTCTGCCACCCTATCAGAGTCTTGCAAGACGAAGCCACCATCAACATGCTTGAAGTCAACTGCATCGCTGGAAAGAACCAGCCTCTCTAACTGTTGAGAGAAGAGTTTTATTCTTTTTTTGGCCGCAAACACCTCTATGGCTTCAGGCTCAAAATCAGCAGCGATGATTACTTCGAGGAAAATTTCACTCATCTTTTCGGCCAGAGCTTTGGTCACGATGCCATTGACTGCTACAACACCGCCAAACGCAGATACGGGATCAGACTTAAGGGCTTCAACATAAGAAGAAAGCAGGTCACCTTTTACCGCAAAACCACAGGGATTACCATGCTTGACAATGCAGACTGCCGGGGCATCACCAAATGCGGCAGCGATCTTTAGAGCACTATTGACGTCAGTGAGGTTATTGAAGCTCGCTTCCCCTTTGATCTGCTGAAAATGCTCACTAAAAAAAGAGCTAAACTCGTACAGAGCCCCCTTCTGGTGAGGGTTTTCTCCATAGCGGGTCTCAAAAACCTTCTTGCCTGTAATAAAATGCTGTGCACCAAATCCACGATTAAACCGTTGGTTCATATAATTAGCAATCATTGCATCATAGGCAGCAGTATGCTCATAGGCTTTTATCATCAGATCTCGGCGAAACTCCCAAGTATCATTTTCATTTTCAAGCACCTGAAGCACTTCTTCATAATCAGCAACATCCGTTACCACAAGAACATCTTGGAAGTTTTTGGCCGCACTGCGCACCATGGTGGGTCCACCAATATCAATATTCTCGATAATCTCATTAAAGTCATCTGTCCGTGCGATAGTCTCCTTAAACGGATAGAGGTTAACGCAAACCAGATCAATACCTGTAATATTCAAATCTTCCGCTTGCGCCACATGTCCTTCGTCTGCTCGCCTATAGAGAATACCACCATGCACATAGGGATTGAGAGTCTTTACTCTCCCATCAAAACATTCTGGGAACTGCGTTACTTCATCAATCTCGATTACTGAAACCCCAGCCGTCACCAAGGTGCGGAACGTACCTCCGGTTGACACAATTTCCCAACCCAATGCTTCCAATCCTTGAGCAAATTCTACAACACCCCTCTTATCGCTAACGCTAATTAATGCTCTCAATAGTAACCCTTCTTTGCTATGAAATAACTACTATTATATCCAACAGAGGATTACAGGGGCGTTAGTTATCCGTTTTTAACAGCCGACCCAAGATCCCACATAGGCAGAAAGATGCCCAATGCCATCAACAACACCAAGCCTGCAATAAAGAACATCATTATAGGCTCAATATAGGCTGCAAGGTTGTCGATAATATCCTGGAAGCGCATATCATAGTAATCCGTCACTTTTTCCAGCATACTGTCAAGCTGACCACCTGCTTCCCCCGCCCGAACCATCTGCAAAAGCATATTTTCAAACAACTCGGTCTGCTCAAATGACTCCGCCAGGTTCATGCCGCGCCCTATGTTGGCATTGACCGTCAAGAGTTTTTCTTTAATGTATAAATTATCCACCATGTCTACAGCTGTGGCGAGTGCTTCAGATACAGGTATACCAGAGCGAACCAATTCGCCAAAAATCAAAGTATATCTATGCATCGTTGAAAGAAAAATTACTTCATTGATTAGGTAAAACCTTGGATGAATCAAAATTTTATCAACTTTGTATTTAAAGTCCTTATTGCTTTTATAGGCATAAATAAAAAAATATACAGAAAGAAATAAGCCCAATAGTATCCATAGGCCATAGTTAGTAAAAGCATATTCAAGAGCAAGGAGAATCTTGGTTGGTACGGGCAGCTCGGTATGGAGACCTTCAAATATCTTGCGAAATTTTGGCACCACAACCATAATCAATACAGTGAACGCAATCGCCATGGCAGACAAGGTGATTATAGGAGCTCGTATGGCTTTTTTAAATTTGGCGGTATTGTCTCGTACACTTTCCAGAATATCAGCCAACTTACTGTATGCCCCAGCTATATTACCGGTACTCTCACCCAGCTTCGTCATTGCGACTGCTACTCGACCAAATTCATCCGCGTAAGGCTCCATGCCCTCAGACATGCTTTTCCCGGCATTAATATCTTTGCTCATGTTGCTGTATATTTCCTGTAGTCGATTACTGGAGCTATTACTGGCGACGTCATCGAGCGTATCATGAACAGGAAGTCCTGCATCGACCATTACTGCTATCTGACGCACTGAAGCAATCTTATGATCGATTTTTATTGATCCCTTGGAACGACTCTTAAACTCTTTCATTATATTAGAAAATATATCTTCAACAGCTGGTGCAGTCTCTTCGATTTTAACAACTATGGCACCATGATTCTCTTTTTTTGCCAATGCTGATGCTATACGCTTATTGTCTGCTTTGTGTACTGACGTAAAGCGCTGCCCCTTTTTAATTAATGTCACTTTAAAATGCATCTCTACAACCTCGCCACTCTGAAAATTTCATCAACTGTTGTTTTGCCCTCTTCTGCCTTTTTGACTCCATCATACAACATGGAGACAAATCCCTCATCGTATGCTTGCTTGGTCATCTCTTCTTTGGATGCTCCTGCGGCAATCATGTGTGTCATGGTTTCGCTAATGGTAAAAACTTCAGAAATCATTTCACGGCCCATGTATCCCGTATATTGACACTCCTTACAGCCTTCCCCTTTGTAATACGTTGCGTCTTCGGCTGTATAGTCTGATAGCTCTTTGAGAATATTAGGCGCAATTTCAACCGGCACCTTGCAGTGTTGACAAATTTTTCGTACGAGTCTTTGTGCTTGAATGGCCACGAGAGCACCACTGACAAGATAACTCTCGATACCCATGTCCAAAATACGAGTTACGGCACTTATAGAATCATTGGTGTGGAGAGTAGAGAGGACCAAGTGACCTGTCAGTGCAGCTTGAATAGCAATACGCAATGTTTCTGTATCTCGAATCTCCCCTATCATAATCTTGTCTGGATCTTGTCGCAAGATTGAACGCAAAGCATCTGCAAAAGAAAGGCCAGCCTTGCTGTTTACGTTGACTTGCTGTATGCCGCCCATCTGGTACTCTACAGGATCTTCAACAGTAATAATCTTGTCTCGTATATCCCGAATGGAGTTCAAAGCGCCATACAGCGTGGTAGTTTTACCAGAACCGGTGGGTCCGGTAACAAGGACAATGCCATAGGGAGCCTTGATGGCCTCGCTGAAACTCTTAAAGTTTTCAGCGCTCATACCTGCATCTTCAAGGCGAATCATTACTTTGGTCTTATCCAGGATTCTCAAGACGATTGACTCACCGTGCAGTGTAGGCAAAGTCGAAACCCTGAAGTCAAACTCCCTATCTGCCACTAGATGAGAGAAGCGACCGTCCTGGGGCTTACGTTTTTCAGCTATATCCAGATTGGACAAAAGCTTCATACGCGAGGAGAGGGGGCTAAAAATATCTTTATCAAAAATAAAACTCTGTACAAGCATTCCGTCGACACGTCCGCGAACAATACAGTTTTTTTCTGTGGCCTCAATATGGATATCACTCGCGCGAGTAATAACAGCATTACGCAGTATTAAATCTATCAGCTTCAATACCGCTGGAGATTCATCAACGTCCTTTTCGATACCGCCTTCTCTCAAATCAGTACGAATTTCGCTAATAAGACCTTTGATGCTCTGTGTCACCTCAAGGCGTTGCAAATGTAATTTAATTTTAGAAGGACGAGAAAGAAAAACTTTTATTGGCTTCAAGGGGAAAAGGCGCTGAATGGCATCCTGAGCGCCCATATCCAGAGGGTCAGAAAAAATAATATTAACACCAAGGTCTGTCTCGTCAAATGGCAGAACATTGTATCGGAGTAGCTGCTGATATGAAACCTTGCTAAATAATGCCATGTCAATTTCTGTCTCATCCAAATCGATATAACCCACATGCAATGCATTGGCCAGCTCCTTAAACATAGGATCCAAATCAATGCCCTCGACACTTTCTATGTCAGCAACAGTTAGTGCTCCGTGTTGAAGTTTGTGTATAAAGAATTTTTGCAGAGCGTCATTATCAAGTAATTTCTCTGATATTAAATTTCCAAGTGTTATCTTTTTGGGAGGCCTGGCCTTGATAAGTACGCTTATGTGCTCTTTGGTAATGATACCGTCATCTAGCAGTGCCTGTATTAATTGCTGTTTCATGAACTAGCTCCTCTAAATCGCATCATAAATTTAAAACTTTTTACCAAGTCTAATCTTGTTTAATAGACTTTTAGCTACGCTGGAACCCGTACGGTCAAAATAAGCTTGTAAAATTCGGATTGCCTCCATGCGTTTACCGAGCATGACTTTTGATCGGGCAAATATAAGCCAACTCTCTTCAATTTCACTATCAAGCTTGTTGGTCTCTAGTGCCCAATTCAAAGAGTCTTTGTATTGTTTTTTCTCATAATAGAACCGTGCTAGGAAAAGTGCATCGTCCTTATTCTTTGCAAAACGATATCGTGCAACAATTTCTTTTGCACTTAATGAATTTTTACGTGTCGTAAGCTCAATATTGACTTTTTTAGTGGTAGATTTTTTATTGCTTTGCGCGGAAGACCTCGAGAGCCCTTCAGATTCATCGTCATTAAAAACCATATTCCAGCCATGTTTTTTTCTAGAATTATCATCCTCTTCTGCAATAGAAGAATTTGACGAAAAAATTGTCGCATTAACCTCCACAGGAGGTGTTGTATCATTTTTTACCACGTGCTTGTTCGCACGAATCTTTGAAGATGATATTCCGAATAGATCAAAATACCACAATGATACTACCGAGAAAATCACAAGAAAAATTGCCGCAATTGCTGAAAATTTTAAATACTTCCTCAAGCGATAACGGCGCCACTGCTCTTCAAGTTGAACCATATCATACATGGATATATCCTAATTTTAAGGCTGCCATTTCCAGAATCTTCTTGGAAAGCTTATGATGGTCAATCGAAGAAGGATTGTGCTGCTCGTAATATTCATACATTTCATATACCGTGTAAAGCATTTTATTTGTTTCACGGTAGTTACCCTGCGTACAACCATGGATAAATTTTATATGTGACTCGTGAAATTGATTCGCAAGGTCAAACTCGTTCCCCTGCAAAAGTTTTTGGCTGATGTATGTTTTTAGTTCGTTACGAGTAGCATTTTTGAGTTCAATCACCTCCCATATTCGTGATTGAAAATGCTCCCTCGCAACCAAGTCTTCATCTTCAGTTTTGTGAAGAGAGATTACAAATTTAATTGCGCCTGTATCTGAAAGAATACGTATCTGTTCAAGCACTTCTCTGGGATACATTTGTGCTTCATCCACAAGGACAATAATAGTTCGTGTCCCTTTGATGCTTCTCAAAAACTCAACGAAGGTCTCAAAGTTTACCTTGGTGCCCTCAGGAAGTTCATTGTGTGTTAAGATATAAAAAAGTTTTCGAAAGAATTCTTCCCCAGAAAGAAATGGTGTATCAAATAAATACAGTTCGTATTGATTGCCAAGGTCACGGTAAATGCGATTAAGAAGCAGGCTTTTCCCTGTTCCAGGTTGTCCAAAAAGCAAAACCATTTTCAATGCTTTGTCGATACTGTGACGCAACTGCCGATACGCCTTTTGGGCACTATCGATATCGACATAATTATCTACACTAATTTCGTCGACAAAGAGTGCCTTTGGGGTGCTGTATTTATTCATTATTTCAAACGAGTATATCCCAAATCACCAAGTGATATGGATTGCTTCCCATTCACAATATGTGGAGTAATAATTATGACTAACTCTTCTGTCTTTTCAATTGTTTCTTCGCGCTTGAAAGCATATTCCAAAAGTGGCAAATCTCCCAACAAGGGAACCTTGCTGACCTTTACGCCTGTCTTGGTTGAAATCAACCCACCCAGAATAGCATGATTGCCGTCTTTTACCTTAACCACTGAGGCAATCTGTCGGCGAACAAGATCTGGCGGCATGGTGCGTGAACCGTCATTTGAAATAGGAGTAAGTGTCTCAGTGATAGATGGGTTTATTTTCAAAGTAATCATCCCTCTTTTGTCAATCTCAGGTGTAATATCAAGCAATATTCCTGCAAATACTGAATCAATTTTTTCGCCCTCGGAGGTGCTACTTGATCCTCCTTGAGAAGTTTTACTACTAGACTTTAGTTTATAAAATAGTTCTTTTCCTACACTGATCAATGCTGGTTGATTATTTAGCGTCATAACTCTTGGGCTTGAAACAGAACGGACATCTCCATTGGTTTTCAAAAAGCGTATTACGTCTTTAATTGACGCGTGCCCATTAATTCGTGCCACATTGACGTTGTTTTGTTTGCGGCCTTCAGTCCACTCTTTGATATGCAGACCATTGTCTTTATCTTCCAGTTTATTTACATTTTTTTCTGTCATACCAATGGTGTCAACCACAAAATTTTGCAGTCCGTATAGTTGATTCCAATCAATACCTGTAGCATGGCTATTGTCAAATGTTACGGTCAGGATTCGTACGTCAATCAATACTTGTTGTTTGATTTGCTTAGCCAAAGACGCAATATAGCGGCTCACACGCTTGATTTGACGTGCCGTACCGGTGACGGTGATCATGCCGGCTTCGGCATCAACAATTGGCTCAGTTGGATTGTATTCCCATTTTTGGCCATCCGGCCCAATCCAAGCGTCTCCCACCTTCGTATAGTGCGTTCCGCCATCCCCAGCTGAGGCAAGAATTTTATGCACCTCGTCCTTAATTGTAGTCCAGAACTTGAACGTATCATCACTGGTGATGGATATGCCCGTTTTAGATCCACTTCCAGCACCACCGCCACTATTTGTAGCGTTTGCAATTGTCACATGTGCATTGCTTTGCCCTTTGCGTTGGCCAGAGATATAGTGCACTTTGAATGTGCGCGTCACAAGATAGGAAATAGAGAGCCGATTGCCATGCAATGTATAGCTCAAATCATTTTCCGTCAATATTGTGTCCAAGAATCCATGTAGTGTTGTGTTTTTTAATTTGACATAGTATAAGCTTTGATCAAGACGGTGCTTGGCTCCTGAGTCTTTAACCAATATCGTTAGGCCGCATGTCTCAGCCAAGTTTTTTATGGCATCGCCAATCTTCAAGGAATCATCCATGGTCACATTAAATAACTTATCATGGCATTCCTCTGCCTGAAGTACATTTGGCATCATGGAGATCCCCATCCACAATAATGCTGATTTTAATATTCTGCCCGTTTCTATTTTCATTTTTACTCCTTACCTGTCGTTATGATGTCTTTAGCCTTTTTGAAATAAAGGGTAATTGTACGCTTTTTCCTTTTAAGCACCACGTGGCCATGTTCGATTGATATCAGCTTGAATTCCCCAACAGCATCCCCTTTTTTGCACCATTTTCCATCTATAAATGCACTGTCATTAATGACGGCACCTAGGGAAAAATCGGTCTTGATAGTTTGCTTTGACACTTTTACAGCTACCGAAAGATTATCATCGTTTTTTACAATAATAAACGGTGAATCAATTTTTGTGCTAGTCTTGATTTTGCTTATCCGCTTAGAGCGGATATCTTTGACCATGTTTTCAATATTTTCAACCGAAAGCTCCGCAAGAAGCTGCCCAGTCAAGACACTAAATAGTACTGTGATATTAAAGATACGCATCAATGATTTACCCCCCAAACTGATATAGATATATTCGCATCAACAAGTGTGCTGTTCTCTTCTGTATAGAGTTCACTTTTGTATATGTCCGTGACCAAGGTATTTTGCTCCAGGTTGTTCATAAATCTAACAATACCATCAAAAGTACCATGACACTTTATTCCCATCTCAAGTACATGGCCAAACGTTCCATTCGTATCTGCATATTGGTTGGTCACTGTATTGAGTATGACGTTATTTTCATGCGCACGTGACGTGATGGAGTCCAAAAAGAGCGACCAGCTCTTTTTATTAAAAAGCATGTTGGCAAGCTTTTTTAAGCTCTTTTGCAATACCTTGATCTTGTTACGGTATGATGCTGCTCTTTTGTTTGTTAATGCAATCTTTTTATCCAGTTCCTTAACCTTATAATTGCGATCCCCGTTTACCGTAATCTGACGTAGATAGTTTCGATGCTCAGCTAATTTTTTCTCTACGTTTTGTTTCTGAGCAATGCTTTTGTTGCGCGCTGCTTCAGCCGGTGGTGTCAACATCACCCATGCCAAATAGCCAACCAATATAGCTGGCAGAGCGATCAGTATCAAGCGCTCACCCATACTCTTGCCCTCAAAATAGGCATCCACTTTTTCTAGTAAATCTTTCATTTTAGGTCCACCCTCAATACACCCTGGTAAAAGGTGCTATTTTCATCTTTTTGTATTCTCTGAATATCAATAAGCTTAATTTCTTTGGCATATTTTGATGCAACTTCTTTTACTGTTTTAGTAATATTTTTATCTTCAGATGAGATTAATGTGATGAGAAAATTGTTCTTATCGGACACAATACTGTTTGTCAAGACACCAAAATGAGATAAGTCTTTACTGAAGGATGCTATTTGATCTGATTTCATTCTATAGTGTACTTTTTTCTCGTGTACGGACCGTAAGGTTTTTTCTTTGGCGCTATATTTAGCCATAAGAGCTTTAACGATTTCCTGCGCCTTATCGTATTCTGTCTTCTTTGTCTTTAGTATTTTCTTGTACTTAGAAACCTCTTGGGCAAGCTTTCTGTCCTCTTTTTGCAGTTTACTTGTCTGTATATCATTTAATTTGGCTGAGATATAAAGATAGGCAGGCCATGCCAATGCCACCATAAGCATCAAAATGGAAGCTACCATCATTTGGCCGGCTGGACGCTTGAAAAATGGTGGTGGCTTTGGATAGAGTGTAAAATTAAGTCCCTCGGGGCCATTTTTTTGATAATCCAAAGCTGAAGCTGCCATCATGTATTGCATTTGATCCGTGTGCCATTCTTCTGTTTGCATATCAAAGTCAAATTCCAATGTTGAAGAATGAAAACCAAGGTAGTTCTGGACATACTCATCCAAACCGACGATGGGGCCGAGTTCACTGCCGATAAACATTTGATCGACAACCTCCAGATCGTAGGCTCGCTTGGTATAAATGATGATATCGTTAATGGAGATAAATATTTCACCGAAGATCTTCATAAGGTTTTGTTGGAAGTCGGACTGTGCAGCCTTGAGTCCGTCTTTTTGTAGCGTCTTATAGAACTGTTCTTCATCGACCGTATCGCCAATCACCTCGCAGTAGCGATTATATATCTGCTTTAAAGAAAAAGGGACTGACTTGGAGTATAGATACTTTCCGTTATGGTAAAAAGTCACAAATGTGTCATAATGCGTAAAGTACAAGAAAGCATGCACGCCTTTCGGCGCTATGGCTTTGATATTGTACAGTGAATAATAAAGCAAAGGCGCTGGTATGACTTGGTCAATGTACTTAACTTTGTCTCTCAGCGGAGCAAAAACATCACGATAGGTATTCTGCTCAACAACGAAAATTTGAAATATTCTCTTTCCGGGGTCTTTTGATTCAATTTCCAAACGTCGAATAATATACTCTCGCGTCGGATCCAGACCCAGCTCCTCATATGCACGATCATCAATCAATCCATCCATATCATCATCGTCCATCCCAGCGGAGACTTCAATGGGTGCGATGATCATATCTTTATTGGCCAAGTAGGTTGTATAGAAATGGTTACTTTTATACGAGAGCTTTGAGAGTGGAGTTAATGAGTCTCGCTTATATAAGTAGTTTTTATGGCTGTAGTTATCTACAGAAATGATGGGGACGAGCTTGGTGCTAGACGATTTGTGCGCCATAATCTGCTTCCTTGCTTTGTTTGTGTTTTCATGTTGCTCGGTATATAATTAATATTATATATTTTATGAATAGTATTATAGATTTAACTTTATTAAGTAAAGCTTGGGCTTCAAGGACATTCTTTCTGGCTTTAAGCACTATATCTAGAAAATGTAACCAAATTCTTCTAAATTAGACCGATTTTTGCTCCACCCGCGCTTGATTGAAACATGAAGATCCAAATAGATCTTTTTTTGTGAAAAATGCTCCATGATTTTACGTGCGTCGATACCGACACGGCGGATCGTCTCTCCCCGTTGACCAACCATCATCCCTTTTTGAGTTGGCTTTTCAACAACAATAGTAGCAAAAACTCGATCAAGTACTTCACTTTCTTCAATACGGTCGATCAGAACATCACTCTCATAAGGAATCTCGTCACTTAGATTTTCAAAAATAGACTCACGGATCAATTCGCGATAAATATCTCGAATATTATCCGTTGTAAGCAAATCTGGGTCATAAAGCCAAGGATGCTCTGGTAGAAGTTTTACAATCGCGTGCAAAAGCTGCTCTTTGCTTCCCCCGCGTTTCACAGAAAAAGGGATAATGGCTTCGAAATGCTTCTGAAACTTCTGATACTCACCTAAACGGGAGAGTATTTTGGCCTGAGGTACCTGGTCTGTCTTTGTCAGCAAAATAATATGTGGTGTCTTCTTTCCGGCAAGACGCTCCAGAAAACGAGCATATTCGTCCGTTGTATCGGTAATCGGAGCCAAAAAAAGAATAGCATCACTGTCTCCTATAGCTTTAAGAGCCTCTTCGAGCATAAATTGATTGAGCAACTTCTCTTTTTCATGAATACCTGGTGTATCAACGAATATAATTTGTGCCTGCTCATGCATCACGATAATATTCATCCGCTTACGTGTTGCTTGGGCTTTTTTACTTACCATTGCCAGCTTTTCGCCTATGAGATGATTGAGCAGTGTACTCTTGCCCGCGTTGGGACGGCCAACAACCGCTACGAAGCCAGATTTAGTAATAGTATCGGTCTTTTTCATCATAAAATATACCGTGTCGTGTCTTCACTTTCTACGACTTTTCCTAGTTTCTCCTTCACCAACGCTTCTTGGATTGTGATTTGCTCACCGCTACGTTCATCTGCATCAAAGCTTACCTCATCAAGCAAGGTTTCCAAAATGGTATGAAGACGGCGAGCACCGATATCTTCTGTGCGATCATTAGCCAAGGCAGCGTAGCGAGCGATAGCCTGCAGGGCGGACTCGTCAAAGTCAAGTGTCAGCCCCTCGACACCCAATAGTGCTTGATACTGGCGCACCAGTGAGTTGTCCGGTTCGGTCAGAATGCGATACAGGGCTTCTTCATCAAGGCTGTTCA
>CAZCAZ010000035.1:0-13445 GCA_964496735.1 uncultured Nitratifractor sp.
GCAATCCTCATCAAGCGAGAAAAGATGCCATGGGGTATCCGAAATGGGGAGCCAAAATTACGTTGAGCATCCGCCAACGCCAGTGCGAACAGGAGCGTCAAGAGTGCCGAAAGAGTCGCTATGGCAAGGCTGAAAGCCAAAGAGCGAAGAAAAAGTGGCCGGGTGACGATTTGCAGTAAATCTGCAGAGACCCCATCGGACACCACCGCCAGAATAGGGAGCAAGTAAAGCACACCCATCAAAGCAATAATAACTTGTTGAGTTCTCTGCCAGCCTCGGGAGTCATGCCAGGGGAATACTGTAGTGTTCTTAAGGTTGCTTAGACCGGTACGCAATCGGGACGACGCCAAAAGCAGCACGGCAGAGATTGTCAGCTGTATCCAAGCCAGCTGCAACGCACGCGGCAAATCAAAATCAATCCGAACCGCTTCGTAAATAGCCACTTCGAGGGTATTATAGGCCGGAGAGCCTCCCAGCAATAGCACGATGGCAAACGAACTGAAGCAGAGCAGGAAAATCGTTGCCGCAATGGAAGGGATGGAGCCACGGATTGCAAGCCATTCAACGGTACGAAAACGCTGCCAAGGCGTCAGTCCGAGGCTTTTGGCTAGCCGATACTTTTCGATCGGGATTGATTCAAAAGCACGCAGGAGGCTAATGGCAGCGAATGAAGCATTGAGATAGACGTGGGCGACAAGAATGCCACCGAGACCGTAGACAAAACTTCCCATTGTATGACCGGTGACAAGTTCTATGAATTGATTGAGCCAGCCATGATTTCCCAGTACGGTAATGATGCCAAATGCGATGATAAGCGATGGAAGCACCAGCGATGAGGCCAAGAGGGAGACCAAGAGCCCCCGACCACGAAAGCGAGGCTGATGTGCCAGACTCCAGGCGAGCAGTAGACCGATCAGAATTGAGAGGAGCGTAGAGAGGCTGGCTTGAAAAAGGGTAAATTTCAGCAGGGAGAGGATATGTGGATCCGAGGGAAGCAGCGTGAGATCCCCCGAGCGATGTGCCAGTGTCTGCAGCAACAATCCGGTAAAACCCAGCAGCAGGGCGGTAACAGTAAGCCCTGGCCACAATGAAGCGCGAAAGCGCCAAAGGTATCGCATCTTATTTGGCAAGGGCCTCTTGCCACTCGTTTATCCATTTTTTACGATTGGCTTGAACTGTTTTTCCGTCCATGAGGAGCATTTTTGTGGGGACATACAGGGTTTTGAATCCATCAGGCAGCCCTTTGGCTGTCTGGACAATAGGATACGTCCAGTTGGTTGTAGGGATAATGTCCGCAAAGGGCTTCGAGACGATAAAGTCGAGAAATTTCTGCGCAAGCTTGGGGTGCTTGGAGGATTTGAGTGCCGCAGCAACTTCGATCTGTCCGTAGTGGCCGGCTGAGAAGTTGGCTGTTTTGTATTGGAGTTTTTTCTCTGCGATAATGTGGTAGGCGGGGGAGGTGGTGTAGGAGAGCACCATGTCTGCCTCACCTTTGAGAAAGAGACTGTAGGCTTCTGACCATCCTTTGGTGATTGTGAGGATATGCGGAGCGAGTTTTTTCCAGTAGTCAGCCGCTTTGTCTCCATATTGCATCTTAACCCAAAGCAAAAGACCCAGGCCTGGTGTGGATGAACGGGGGTCTTCGATGACAATCTTGAATTCCTTGGGCATGGCAGCCAATTCATCCAAAGAAGCGGGCACCTTGTAGGTCTTGTTGCTGTCGTATACAAAAGCAAAATAGCTGTAGTCATATGGGACAAAAGTATCGTCCGACCATGCGGCAGGAAGCGTCACGTGTGCCGTGTCGGTCTGGTGCGGAGCAAACAGTCCGGTTGCTTTGGCCATATCAGCCGAGGAGGTGTCGAGCCCAAGCAACACATCCGCATGGGTTGCATTTCCTTCAAGCTGAATCTTGCGCAGGGAGCCAATCGCACTGGATGATGGGACAAAAACAAGCGTGCAGTTGTTCTCTTTTTCAAAAGCAGCTTTTACCTTGGGGGCAGGTCCCCAAGAGGCAGCGAAAGAGTCATATGTATAGACCGTGAGTGTGGGTTTGGCCAAGAGGTTTCCCGTCGTTATAACTGACAATGCCAGTAGGGAGAGGATGTAGTGTTTCATAAGAGTAACTCCGATTATTTTTTGTGTAAGATACCCAATCTAAGCTTAGATTTGTGCGTGAATATCGTCTCCGCACACAGGCGGGACTGTGGACAGCATGATGTCATCTCAACTACTGTGTGAGTGATTGCAGTTCTTGGGCAACTTTGGCTCTTTTGGATTCCGCCTCAGCGAGGGCTGTGCGGTTTTGGGTGATGACCGCTTCCGGTGCATTGGCGACAAATTTTTCGTTGTTGAGCATCCCAGAGAGTTTGGCAATTTCTTTGTCGAGTTTTTCGCCTTGTTTTTCCAGCTTCCCAATCATGCCACTCATGTCAATGTCCGCCGTAGAGATGAACGACTCCAGGTGATCGCTGACATCGGCGACGGATGGTTCCGGCTTGCTGTCTACCAGTCCAATCTCGGCCACCTTGGCTAATGTTTCAATAAAGGGCTTCATCATGGCCTCATCGACCTCACTATTGAATTTCACGTAGGCTTTTTCGATACGTTGGTTGCCTTGATCGACAAGGGTTTTGCAGCGACGCACGGAGACGATTGCCTCTATCGCCAGTGCAAAGTCGGCCATAACTTTTTCATCCGGTGTGCCGGCCACTGGATAAGACTGTATCATGATGGACTCGCTTTGGTTTAGTTCGGTGCCGCTGAGACGCTGATAGAGGTTTTCGCTAATGAAAGGCATCAGGGGATGGAGGAGCTTCATGGACTCCTTGAAGATGCTCCCCAGCTCTCCGATGCTCTCGCGACTGGCCTTGCTCAGCTCAATACCCCAATCGCAGAACTCACCCCAAAGGAATCGATAGAGGGTTGTAGCCGCATCGTTGATACGGTACTGATCAATGGCGTTGCGAGTCTCGGTGACCGCCACGTCAAAACGGCTGAGCATGTAGCGCCCCAGCGGAGTAGTGACCGATGCCCGATCCAGGTCATCAAAACGCTCCTGATTCATCTGGAGATAATTGGTCGCATTGAAGAGCTTGTTGGTGAAGTTGCGACCTTGTTCAAGCTTGTCTTCGCTGAGCTTGATGTCACGTCCTTGCACCGCGAGAACAGCCAGTGTGAAGCGAAGCGCATCGGTGGAGTATTTTTCGATCATCACCAGCGGGTCGATGACATTGCCTTTGGATTTGGACATTTTTTGGCCGTGCTCATCTTTGACAAGTGCATGGAGATAGATATGAGGAAAGGGGAGTTCGCCGGTGAGCTTCTCGCCCATCATCAGCATGCGCGCCACCCAGAAAAAGAGGATATCAAATCCTGTGATCATGAGGCTATTGGGGTAAAAATCGGCCATATCGCTCTCGAGCCACTTGTCGTCTTTGAGTGCGTCACCGTTGCCCCAGCCCAGCGTAGAAAATGGCCACAAACCAGAGCTAAACCATGTATCGAGCACATCGGGGTCTTGGTGGATATTTGTACTGTCACAGTGCGTACAGGATGTAGGAGTTTCTCCTTCAAATGCAAAGTGTTCTCCGCAGGCATCACAGTGCATGACCGGAATCTGGTGCCCCCACCAGAGCTGTCGCGAAATACACCAATCACGCAGTTCGCCCATCCAGGCATTGTAGCTGTTGATCCAGTGTTTTGGAAAAAATTGCGCTTCGCCTGCATTGACTCGCTCGATAGCACCGGAGGCAAACTCTTTTTTGATGAACCATTGTTTGGAGATGTAGGGCTCGACGATATTGTGGCAGCGATAGCAGTGGCCGACCTGGTGGGCATGGTCTTCGATCTTTTCGATCAGCCCCAGTTGGTCAAGCTTTTCTACCAGCGACTCACGTACTTCGAGACGCTCGTGCCCCTCAAATTCCCCACAGTGTTCATTGAGCATCCCATTTTCGTCAAAGACAGTGATAAACTCCAGATCGTGGCGCTTCCCCACTTCGTAGTCATTGGGATCGTGGGCGGGTGTGACCTTGACAAAGCCGGTACCAAACTCCCGATCGACGTGTGCATCGGCGATGATCGTTACCTCCCGGTCGATCAGCGGCAGGCGGACACGCTTGCCGATCAGATGCTTGTGGCGCTCATCCTCAGGATGCACCATCACCGCCGTATCGCCGAAAAACGTCTCAGGTCGGGTGGTGGCCACCACGACATTTCCACTGCCATCAGTGAGAGGATAGCGGATATGATACAGCTTGCCCATGTGGTCTTCGTGCTCGACCTCTATGTCGCTCAAAGCCCCATCATGGGTGCACCAGTTGATCATGTAATTGTCTTGCACAATGTATCCCTCGTCGTACATTGTCTTGAAGGCTTTTTTGACCGCATTGCCCAGTCCTTCGTCCATCGTAAACCGCTCACGACTCCAGGCCGGAGAGACGCCCAGACGGCGCAGCTGATTGGTGATGGCATTGCCGGAGTTTTTCTTCTGCTCCCAAGCCAGCTCCAGGAAGGCTTCCCGGCCAATCTCCTCTTTGGTCTTTCCCTGCTCGAGGAGCTGTTTTTCGACGACATTCTGGGTGGCGATCCCGGCATGGTCGGTGCCCGGCTGCCAGAGGGTTTTGTAGCCGTCCATCCGCTTGTAGCGGACGATGATATCCTGGATCGTAAAGGTCAGGCCGTGCCCGATGTGCAGATGGCCGGTGACATTGGGCGGTGGCATCGAGATGGAAAAAGTTTTGCCTTTTTGCTGAATGGTCTGATTTCCATCGATCTCGAAATATCCCCGATCTTCCCAGATGGCATAATAGTCATTTTCGATCGCTTTGGGGTCGTAGGTTTTTTTGGTGGTTTCGCTCATAGTGCTTGTCCTGCTTGGAGATTGTATTGTCGCGATTATACCGTGTCAGTGATAAGAAACATGCCAAGAAAAATTAGTATAATCATATCCATGATATCAATATAAAATACATGCAGGAAAATAACAATGATTCAGGATTCACCACAGCACGCCCAATCTCAATCTGAAGAGCATACTTTGCGACAGTATAGCTATCCTGCAGTGACTTATACGATAGCAATCATTCTTTTGTCTATACTACTGATACTGGTCGCCGCCATGACAGAGATAGGACGCCCTACTTCGCTAGGGCAGTATGCGCTTTTCCTACTGCACGTTGCCATCATTGCTGGCTATATCATGTCCAATAGAAAGACCAAGCGACTGTACCTTGCGGGCGAAGTGGAGATCAGCCGTGTTTGGCTTGTTGTTGTCGGAGGTTTTGCTCTGTCTTTGTTGGCGAGTTTTGGTGTGTGTGCCGGCACGATAGGTTTACTTGAATATATTAGACCATGACGCACGTAATTTTTGATCTACTGGCTTATGCCGTTGCGTTTTGGGTGATGCATCGAGAGGGAGCCACGGTTCCCTCGCCTGTGCCATTGACGCTGCGTGATGAATACCTGCTTTTTCTCATCTTAGGTTTTACTGTGGGTGCCATCGGGCTAAGCACCCTTAACAATACACTAAGTCTCCATCATCTGGTGCCGGGCAAGTCGATCCTTGGAGGCTTGATCGGTGGGATTGTGTCCTCCGAGTGGTTCAAGCGTCGTCACGGCATCCGAGGGTCGACCGGAGCCCGAATGGTGCCGTCACTCTCCATCGGGATAGCTGTGGGGCGGATCGGCTGCTTCGTATCCGGACTGGACGACTACACATATGGCATCGTGACAGCATGGCCTTGGGGTGTGGATTTTGGGGATGGCGTGTTGCGTCATCCGGTGCAGTTGTACGAAAGTGGGGCTATGGTACTCTTTTTTCTTTACAGTGTATGGCTGCGTCGTACGAACCCTGAGCGTTTTGCGCATTCGATCTTTTATGTGTTTGCATTGTACTATGGTCTGCAGCGTTTTGCATGGGAGCTTCTCAAGCCCTATGCAGATATTGCGCTGGGGATCAATGTGCTCGGGTGGAGTGCTCTTGGGCTTGCCTTCTATGGCATATATTATCTACAAAAGGATATTTAATGGCGTATTATTCTGATCAATTTGACCTGTATCTGGGCGCTACCCAGAGTTTTTGTCATCGCTGCGGGGATGTTCATCATCTGATCGATGCGCACCTTGTCACCAAAGACGACGAAGTGTATCTGCGGAAGTTTTGCCCAAAATGCGGTGAATCCATGGCCAAGATCTCCAGCGATTACGACTACTACAAACTCTGCGAGGATTACCTCAAGCAGCCCGATTTGCCCGAAAAAGCCCTTACCGAGGTCAAGCGCGGCTGCCCCTTCGACTGTGGCGTATGTCCACAGCACCAAAACCACCCTTGTCTGGCTCTATTTAACGTCACCGATGAGTGCAACATGAAGTGCAATATCTGCTACTACAGTGCTGAGCCGGGACTGGGCAACCATCGCAGCATGGAAGAGATTGAGCAGATGCTTGAGACACTTCTCGAGACAGAGAGCGAGCCAGACTTGATCCAGATCACAGGCGGTGAACCCACCACGCATCCTCAGATCATTGAGATCATCCGACGACTCAAAAACTCCCCCGTACGGCACCTGATGCTCAACACCAACGGCATACGCATTGCCGAAGATGAAGCATTTGTTCGTGAGTTGGCCAAAATGCGCAAAGGATTTGAAGTCTACCTGCAGTTTGATTCTTTGCGTCCAGAGGCGCTCAAGGAGATACGGGATCGCGATATGACGCAGATACGCCTCAAGGCCTTGGAGATGCTGGAGCGTTTTGACATCTCGACGACATTGGTGTCGGTGATCAAAAAAGGACTCAATGATGATGAAATTCCTGATATTATCGAATTCTCCCGACGGTACCGATGCGTACGCGGTGTGGTGTTTCAACCCATTCAGGAGGCAGGACGGATCGTAGCAGAAGGGGATTTTCGTATCACGCTGGCTGACATACGTCGCCGGATCATCGAGGACGATTCCAACCCCTTCTCGGCGGAGGATATGATCCCGCTACCCTGTGATCCGCACAAGATAGGGGTGGGCTATGCAGCCAAAACCATGGGCGTCAATGAGGCCGGCGAGTTTTATGCCAACATCTTGCCTGTCACCGGTCAAATACCCAAGGAGATGGTCACCCTCCAAAAAGGTACCGTGAGCTTCGAACAGGATCGGGAATTTGTCAAGACCGTGATTGATACCGTGAGCCTCGATACGGCCATGGGCGAAGCCATTCTTGGTGACAAGATCAAGTCCAAGCTGTTCTGCTGCTGGCCGAGCTTCCTGAGTCCATCCGATATGGGCTATGAAAATGTCTATCGGATCGTGATCATGGAGTTTAGCGATGCGGTCAACTTCGATGCATCCCAGATCAAGCGGGAGTGCAATTTCATGATCGAGCCAGGACGCGTGATCCCATTTAGCACCTACAACATGGGGATACCTTTTTCACAATAGCACTCACCGGGGCGGGCAAAATCGATTGATTTTGCTACCCTTTAGCCCCCTTTGTGTAAAATACACCAACTATTATTCAAAGGTACCTCCTCATGCCCCACAACACCATCGATAACATGGATCAAGCCCTTCAGGATCACAAACTCAGCCAGCTCGACTACGCCCACATCAAAAAGATACTCAAGCGAGAGCCGACGCGGGTGGAGCTGGGCGTCTTTTCTGCTATGTGGTCTGAGCACTGCTCCTACAAATCGAGCAAAATTTACCTCAACGGTTTTCCGACAGAAGCCCCGTGGGTGATCCAGGGACCGGGTGAAAATGCCGGCGTGATCGATATCGGCGGCGGCATGGCAGCCGTGTTCAAAATGGAAAGCCACAACCACCCCAGCTATATCGAGCCGTTCCAAGGTGCTGCCACAGGTGTCGGCGGGATCTTGCGGGATATCTTCACCATGGGCGCTCGCCCTGTGGCCAACCTCAATGCCCTGCGTTTCGGGGATGTCAATGGAGAGACTGAGACCAATAAATATCAGCGTCACCTCGTCCGTGGCGTGGTCGAGGGGATCGGGAGTTATGGCAACTGCATGGGTGTACCGACGATCGGCGGCGAGATAAGTTTTGACAGCAGCTACAACGGAAACATCCTTGTCAACGCCTTTGCTTTGGGACTAGTCAAACGTGATGAAATTTTCCTTGGTATCGCGGAAGGAATTGGCAACTCAGTCATGTACGTCGGATCCAAAACCGGCCGAGACGGGCTGGGCGGTGCCGTGATGAGTTCGGATAGTTTCACCGAAGAGTCCAAGAGCCTGCGCCCTACGGTGCAGGTCGGTGATCCCTTTACAGAGAAGCTGTTGCTTGAAGCCTGCCTGGAGATGTTTCAGACCCAAAAAGAGATTGTCGTGGGCATTCAGGACATGGGGGCAGCCGGCTTGACAAGCTCGGCATTTGAAATGGCAGGAAAAAGTGGCGCCGGCATGGTGATGCATCTGGACAAAGTGCCCGCCCGTGAAGAGGGAATGACCCCGTATGATTTTATGCTGAGTGAATCCCAGGAGCGGATGCTGTCTGCGTCAAAAAAGGGCATGAGCAAGCCGTCATCGATATCTTCAACAAATGGGATTTGGATGTGGCCACCATAGGCGAAGTGACCGATACGGGCAATATGGAGCTGTTTTGGCATGGGGAAAAAGTCGCCGATATGCCTATCGCTCCGGTGAGCGAAGAGGCGCCCATGCTTGAGCGCCCAACCCGTCGTCCGGATTACCTCGACAAGGTCCATGCATTGACCGTCGAGGACTTTCCTGCTGTGGAAAATCAAGAAGCTTTTGAACGCCTGCTTGCGTCGTTGGAAGTGGCAGACAAAGGGTGGGTTTATCAGCAGTATGATTCGATGGTGCAGACCAATACCTCCAAGCATCCCGGCTCACTCGACGCCAGCGTGATTCGTGTCAAAGAGACCGGCGGTGCGCTGGCGATGAGTTCGGACTGCAATCCGCGCTATTGCTATGTCGATCCCCAAAAAGGTGCTGCACTAGCCGTCATGGAGGCAGGGCGAAACGTCGCCATGAGTGGCGCCAAGCCCTTGGCGATCACCGATTGCCTCAACTTCGGTAACCCGGAAAATCCGGAAGTCATGTGGCAATTCGCTCAAGCCTGTGAAGGGATCAAGGAAGCATGCAAAGAGCTCAGTACCCCCGTCGTGAGTGGCAATGTTTCTCTGTACAATGAGACAAACGGAGAGAGCGTCTATCCTACACCGACAATCGCCACAGTTGGGGTCAATCCTGATGCAGAGAAGGTCTTGCCAAGTGTTTTTCAAGAAGAGGGCAATGTGATCTTGCTGATCGGAGAGACCCGAGGAAGCTTCGGTGCATCTCTCTATATCAAAGAGCTTTTTGGTGAAACCGTCGGTGCATTGGAAGATGTAGAATACTCGCAAGAGTTGCGCCTGTGGCAACTGGTGATCGAGGCCAACACCGAAGGACTTCTCGAGGCAGCCAAAGATGTCAATGTCGGCGGTATAGCCATTGCACTGGCCAAGATGGCTGCTGTCAGTGACAAGGGGATCGAAGCCTCTGTCACGCTTGATGATCCGCGTTGGATATTTGACGAGACACAGAGTAGGGCGTTGATCGAGGTGCAGCCTGATCACATGGAGGCCGTAGCACGCAAAGCGCTCGAGCTGGGCTTGCAAGTTGAGAAGATCGGGACCGTTGGTGGGGATGCATTGAGCATCAACGACATCACGCTTCCCATGGAGCGCCTCAGGTCGATCTATTTCCATCGCTTCGCCGAGGTAATAGAACAGGATCTGTAAATGACAATAATCTATCTCCATGACGCCCATGCGGAGTCTTTTGCTCGAGAGATGCTGCGGGATGCTGGACGAGAAGAGATCGTATTGCAGCGCCTGCCTGATGATGCTTCGGGTGCCATTTCCTTGCAGGGTGAGAATATCCATCTTCTGGTAAGCGGCAACACGTCTACACTGCAGCGCGTGGTACTGTTTGCATTTGAGCATGGCCACAGTCTTGGGATGATCCCTATGCCTGATCAAGGCCGACTGACACGGTCGCTGTCGCTACCCAAAAAACCCAAAGACCTCTTGGATACGGTATGTGCTGTTCCGGAGGAGGCAGTTGACCTGCTTTTTTGCAATGAGACTCCGGTTTTGGGTGATGTGCGAATAGGGGAGAATGCCTTATTGGAATCATACGAGTACGGCACGGCTCCGGGGATCTGGACGCGACTGCGCAGGCGTGCAGCGCATTGGAAGGCACGAGGCACGCTTCGCCATCATCGATTTCGCTTGACGACGGACAAGGAAGAGACCATTGTCCTTTCCGCGATTGGACTCATTGGTCTGAACCACAACAATCACAGCTGGATCGGCAACACACTTCGTCAGGATTTGAGTGCTACGGACGGGCAAGCGGCTGTGGTGGCATTGGCACCTACGTCTCTGGTGGAGTTTTATCTCCTCTATCCCGTGCGTCTGGCTTGGCGGCGATGGCGCAAGTCCAACACACTTCCTGAGAGTTGGGGGTATCTCAAAAGTTCCCAGATCACAATCGAGTCAGATGAAGCGCTCGATGTGATAGTGGATGATCGATCCTTGGGCCAAACACCGGCATACCTACGTATCGAACCCTCCGCCCTGCGATTGAGCGTCGGAGCTTCTTTTCGGGATGAGCAGCACGCCGCCAAAAGCTCGCGCAACGCCATCCGTTTGGCCAATGTTCCCAGGGATGAGGAGCGCATTGAGTACTTTGGTCAAGGTTTGCCGCTCTTTGCTCATGCCTCCCAGGAGCAGTATGCGACGCTTTTTAGCACCTTGAGAGAAGAGTCTCAGTTGGGGTGGACCTTTGTGATCTTGCTTGTACTTTCGACGGTCTTGGCGACGCTTGGTCTATTTATCAATTCTGCTTCGGTGATCATTGGGGCCATGCTTTTGGCACCCTTGATGCAGCCGATCGTGGGCTTAAGTATGGGGGTTTTACGCCGGGATAGCGGCTTGCTGCAAAAGGGGACTCAGTCGATCGTCGTAGGGGTGGGTCTGGTGTTGTTCAGTGCGATGGCGATCGCCTTTGTGACGCCCATTCATGCCCTGGGAAGTGAAATGGCCGCACGGCTAAGCCCTACAATCCTCGATCTGCTTGTAGCCATTACATCGGGAGCGGCTGCGGCCTATGCCAAGAATAATACCAAAATATCTGGCTCCCTCGTAGGGGTCGCAATCGCTGTGGCACTGGTGCCGCCACTGGCTGTCTCGGGAATCGGATTGGGCTGGGGAGATTGGGGGATGTTTTCCAATGCCATGCTCCTTTTTTTCACCAACCTGACCGGAATTGTTCTGGCGGCAGCATCGACCTTCTTTCTGTTGGGTTTTTCTCCGATCCGCATCGCAAAACGGGGCATCGTGGTCTGGATAGCAATTGTCGCCCTCGTTTCTATTCCTCTTTATCAATCTTTTGACCGCATGAAAACCCAAAGTGGGATACGGCAGACACTGGAGCGGTTGACCTATGAATACCATGGACAGCACTTTGCGCTCGGCCGGGTGGATTATGTCGAGCGTGGCATGCATTCTCGTATTCGTTGCGAAGTGACATCCGATCGAGTTCCGGATGATGCCGAACGCAGCTATCTTCGGGAGATGATAGAGCATGTTGTGGGTCGTCCCGTCGATGTGTTTGTGACCTTTCGGTATCGATTGTGAGCAGTTTGATATATTTTTAATCTTTTTTAGGATAAAATGCTCGCTATTTAAATGAAGGATCACCATGAAGAAAACCTTGCTATTGTCCATACTCTCTTTGGCACTGGCCGTCAGTACTTCTGCGGCACAGCGCATTGTCGTCAACCTCACAGAGCAGCGTGCTTGCGCTTACAACGGGTCACAGAAGGTATTCTGTGGCAACATATCTTCCGGCAAGCCAGGCCACCGTACTCCCACAGGTCACTACCATGTAATGGAAAAAGACATTGACCATGTCTCCAGTAAATATCCTGAACCCAATGGCGGAGCCAAGATGCATTATATGCTGCGTGTCACGGGCAGTGGGATCGCCATGCACCTCGGGCACGTCCCCAACTATCCGGCATCGCACGGCTGTATACGTATGCAAAACGGTTTTGCACAGCGTATGTATCGCTGGGCACACGTCGGGACTCCTATTAGCATCATCGGCTCACCCCGTGGTCGCGTGAGCCGCTCCTCCTATTCTCGGACATACGGAACGTCTCGGCGACACAGATCGACTCGAAAATACAGAAGAAACTCAGCAACCGATGCTTTGGCTGAGTTTATGGGGGTACCCAAGCGCACACAAAGCGTCCGCAAGCATACACGCAAACGACGACACACCAAGCGCAGACACAGAAGACGTCGTCATCACAGGACACACTAAATGCACTCTCCATACACGGCAAGATTGAGACCATTTCTGTTTGCATTGTTTTTGCTTTCTGGCGTGACAGCTCTGCACGCCTCTAAGCGTATTTTGGTAGACTTAACTCACCAGATTGCTGTGGCATATCAGGATGGACAAGTGCGTTTTTATGGGCGTATTTCCTCAGGAAAGCCAGGGCGCGAAACCCCTACGGGATCTTTTTATGTCCGAGAAAAAGACATCGATCATGTCTCCAACCTTTGGCCGCAGCCCAATGGCGGAGCCAAGATGCCCTATATGCTCCGAATCACACGTGATGGTGTAGCCATGCACTTGGGCAATACGCCCGATCATCCAGCATCGCATGGTTGTATCCGTATGCAAAATGGCTTTGCGCAAAAAATGTATGCCTGGGCTAACAAATGGACCAAGGTGGATATTATCGGCAAGGCACCGGCGCACTCTCCAGCCGTGGCACTGCCTGCCTATGCAAAAAGTGCTCGTGTACTTAGGCGTTCAATCGGTGGAGGCAATGGAAGTGCCATGGATGCTTTAAGCTCAAATCCAAAGCGAAAAAGAAATTATGATGCACAAACTTCGCATCAGAGCACCAAGAAAAATACGAAAAAATCACGACGAAAAAAGAGACGTCATAAGCGCCCCTCTGCATTGGACGTGTTAAACGGAAAGCACTAACTCCAAATAAAGTCCCCCCAAAAAATCAAACAGACAAAGAAAAGCGCTTGAGCGTTATTCTTTGTCCTCTGTATTCCTGATTCCTGTTGAGATCAAAGTATTATTTTGTCATTATGATAGGTTGATTTGTGCTGTTTGTATTGGAAAGCTTCAAAGAAAGAGTCTAGAAGAAGTGACTGAATGTGATTGGTTGCGGAGACAGGATTTGAACCTGTGACCTTCGGGTTATGAGCCCGACGAGCTACCGAACTGCTCTACTCCGCGTCAAAAAAGAAGAAGTGAATTTTAGCGGGAATAAATATATTCCAACTGAAATCCGGATGGATGGGGTAGAGGGACTCGAACCCCCGATGACTGGACCAAAACCAGTTGCCTTACCACTTGGCCATACCCCAAAAGAACATACACAAACGCTTGG
>CAZCAZ010000036.1:0-13268 GCA_964496735.1 uncultured Nitratifractor sp.
TACGATATCTCCTCCAAGCCCCCCGCAACAATCGAATGGGAGTAGTGCTCTTTATTTCACTATAGGGACTGCATTTTTGTTGTTTTTGTCCAATTTGACTTTTTTGTGATTTTTTCTTGTTATGATTCGGCCATGTGACTTGGCGGCCGATTTCTCTTGAGCGATCGGGTTTATTTTTTATCACAAAGGTCGTAAAGATGCATCGAGGAATTATACTGTTCATGGCTTTATTCTTAGCGAATGAGCTGCACGCTGAGGCGCTTCAGATAGCACAGGGTAGTCAAATATCAATTTGGACTGCCCTGGTCTCCTTGGGTGCGATCGGTATCCTCTTGATGTATCTTTCGTCCATCAAAGTCAAATCTTTGACGAAAAAATTTCAAGCCATGCAGCAAGCGCAACAAAGTATTGAATGGCAGCAAAGTATGATATTGGATGTTATCGGTAAGCGAATTAAAACATCTACGCATGGAATCCGTCGTCATCGTGAACTGTTTGAGCAGCAAGCAGAGGAGGGGATAGATCCTGATGCTATCCGCAATGAAATGGTACGTTTCAAGAGAGATGAGAGTCTGCTCGTGGATGCCTTGGCTGACCTCAATGACTTCGCATTGATTCGCTCCGGCACCTTGCCTCTTGAGCATACGACATTTGCCCTCAAAGAACTTTTAGGGGATCTTAGTCGCCATGTCGAACCGCACTATTTTCTCAAACGCAATGAATTGGTATATCGTTTTGACCCCAAGAAAATGGGGAGCATTACAGGAGATATACGGCGTGTAGAGCAGATTTTGAGCACATTATTGATCGAGCTGGGTCGGGCGACTTATGATGAGACGGTGACGTTGTCTATGCAGCCTTCAGCAGAAAGAACCAAGCTTGTTTTTGATGTGATGGTCTCTCGAAATGATGAGAGCCTTGGCTCCCTTGATCATGTGTTCAAAAATGAATTACCGGAAGAACAAGATGTCACCCAGTACAGCAGCCGTAAACTCAAGAACTATCTTGCACGAGAGTTGATTCGTCTGATGGGCGGTGACATGAAGGTAGCATCTGATTCTGCACACGGTGTGTACTTTCGCATAGAATTGCCCTTGGTCGTGGCGGACACTTTGGCACAGGAGAGGCATCGTCTGAGTGCGGGAGCGCCTGTGCTGGTTGTTGCACACAATGCTGCGGTGGCTCTTGCCGTCACTGATATGATTTCTTGGCGCAAGATAAAAGAGGAGGATGTGGTGATCGACCAAGAGCCATCTCTGTCGAGCTTGTCCAAGTATGACACGGTCGTGATCACGTATTCTTCGCTTACAGAAGCATGGATAGCCCAGTTGCACAAGGAACAGCAAGAACGTCCTGTGCGCATCATTATTCTGAAGAGTGGTTTTCAGCGTACCCTTTCTCTTCCTGCATTACTTGAGGATGTCCAGACGCTTAAGCTTCCTTTGCTGGCCGATGAGCTGCATACGGCAATAGCGCACCCACGCCCTTCGGAGACTGATACAAGGCGCACAGCCTCCTAATTGCTACTGCCTGCGAGGACCCCGCTGGCAAAAGCCCATTGTAGATTGTACCCGCCACAGGGGCCATCAAGATCAAGCACCTCTCCGGCGAAGTACAACCCATCTATTTTCTTGCTTTCGAGTGTCTTTGGGTGAACCTCTTTGAGTCGAATGCCGCCTCGCGTGATCATCGCCTTGTCAAAGCCGTCATGCCCGACAATGGTAAGCGGTGTAGTGACGAGTAAGCGAATGAGGTGATCGCGAATGGTACCGGGCTGCTGTGCAAGGGTGCGGTCAGGATCTGCACCAGCTAATGCGCAGAGTGCCAAACTGACGGATGCGGGCAAGAGGGTCTGGAGGGTCTCCAGTGTGTTGTGTCTAGGATTGAGTCTTTGGTGCTGCTTGAGATGCTGACGGATGGCTTCTTCATTTTTTCCTTGCGTGAGATTGGCCTCGATGATGACGGTGTTGTTGTGACGTAGTAGAGGTGTGATTTCTCGAGAAAAATCAAGCACCACGGGCCCACGTATGCCATTTTTGGTAAAGATAAGATCACCCGTGGCCTGTAGTTTGCGATATTTCTTTGTCGCCACACGCAAGGTGACGCGAGGGAGGGTATCGGCACGGCAAGCGGCAACCCAGTCTTCGGCGGTACGCAGTGGCATCATGGCCGGGTAGAGTGGAGCAGTGCTATGACCGAGGGATTCGGCTAGGGCATAGCCATCCCCTTCGCTTCCAAGCTGTGGATAGCCCTGCCCACCGGTTGCGATGAGCACTTTGGGTGCGCGCCATGTGGCGGTTTTTGTCTGGACACCGATGACGTGGCTGTTGTGTTGGAGAATACGGGTAGCGCCGGAGCCTGTGATGACGTCAATCTCAAGCTTCATCATCTCGGATTGCATGGCGGCTACAACCGTCTCTGCCTTGTGGTCGATCGGAAAGACATGGAAGCCGTCGGGTGAATGGGTTTCGACACCTATATCGGCAAAAAATTCCCCCAGAGACTGCGCATCAAAGTACTCGAGTGCGGCTTGCATAAAGCGCCCTTGTTTGCCGAAGCGCTCCATGAGGGTCTCGTTGTCGAGGCGATTGGTGAGGTTGCATCGGCCTCCCCCTGTGGCTTTGAGTTTGGCGCCGCAGCGCGGAAGTTTTTCGAGGACCAATACGTCGTGTCCTCTGCGCGCTGCTGTAATGGCAGCGATCATCCCCGCCGCACCTGCCCCGATAACGATGAACCCATATCTACTTTTCATGCAGTATTGTAGCACTTTACGGATAGATCATCATAGTTTAGTCATATCGACTCAGGTTATCTTCCAAAAAACTTGAAATATTAAATTATATCTGCTATAATCGCGAAAATTTACCACCGCAAGGAGTCGATCATGGCCAAACATCAGTACCAAACCGAAATAGGGCAATTGTTGCAATTGCTGACGCATTCACTCTACTCAAACAAAGAGATCTTTATCCGAGAGCTTGTCTCCAATGCCAACGACGCACTCGACAAGTTCAATTACCTCAAACTAACCGATGAGCGTTTCAAGGACATGGACTGGGATCCCAAGATTATCATCCGGTTTGACAAAGACGACAACTCGATCTCTATTATCGACAACGGTATCGGGATGAACGAAGAAGACTTGATGAGCAACCTCGGTACCATCGCAAAATCTGGCACCAAAGCTTTTGTAGAGCAGCTCACCGGTGATGCCAAAAAAGACAGCAACCTTATCGGGCAATTCGGTGTGGGATTTTATTCGGTCTTTATGGTCGCCGACAAAGTCGATGTCATCACCAAAAAAGCGGGTGAAGAGCAAGCCTACATGTTTCGCTCGGACGGCACGGGTGAATTTGAACTCAAGCCAATCACCAAAGACGACTATGGCACCATCATCTACATCAAGCTCAAAGAGGATGAAAAAGATTTCCATGACACCTGGCGTGTCAAAGATATCGTTAAAAAGTATTCCGATCACATTCCGTATCCTATCTTTCTCAAATATGAAACCGAGGAGACCAGTGGAGAAGGAGATGACGCCAAGACTGAGACCGTAACAAAGTTCGAGCAGGTCAATGATGCTACCGCCCTCTGGCGCCTGCCCAAAAACAAGATCAGCGACGAAGAGTATATAGAATTTTACAAGACACTGTCTCACGACAGCGAGGAGCCCCTTGCTTGGCTGCATACACATGCTGAAGGAGCTCAGGAATACACAACCCTCTTTTATATTCCCCATACCGCCCCTATGGATCTACTTCGAGCAGATTTTCAGCCAGGGACCAAGCTGTTTGTCAAGCGGGTATTTATCACCGATGACGAAAAGGAACTCTTGCCACTTTATCTCCGTTTTGTACGCGGGATCATCGACAGCGAAGACCTCCCGCTCAATGTCAGTCGCGAACTCCTGCAAGAGAATCGTACGTTGGCCAATATCAAGCAAGCGTCGGTCAAAAAGATTCTCTCGGCCATCAAAAAGCTACCAGAAGAGAAATTTGACCGTGTGATCGACCAGTACAGTGCCCTGATCAAAGAAGGGATCTATACGGACCATACCAACAAAGAGCTCCTTTTGGATATCGTCCGCTACAAGAGCTCCAAGGTGGAGGGGATGACTTCATTTGATGCATACGTACAGCGTGCGGGTGAACGCGAGGGTGAGACCGACAAACATGTGTACTATCTTATTGGTGACGACGAAAATATCCTCCGCCACTCGCCCTTGCTCGAGGCATATCGCAAGGCTGACATCGAAGTACTTATTATGGACAACAAAGAGATCGATGAGATCGTCACGCCGGCTATCGGTGCTTACAAAGAATGGACACTCAAGGACATCAGCACCGTAGAGGCACCTGAGAGCCTCAGCGAAGAAGAACAAAAAGAATTCCAGCAGAAGCACGAAAAGATTACCACAAAACTAAAAGAGATCCTTGGTGATGCGGTCAAAGAGGTCAAGGTCACCAATCGCCTTGATGAGAGCCCCAGCTGTGTCGTTCCGGACAGCTCGGATCCTATGGCCGGTATGGCACATATGTTCCGCCAAATGGGACAGGAAATGCCTGATCTGCCCCTGATCCTTGAGATCAATCCAGAGAATGAGCTGGTGCAAAAACTTGAAAAGATCAAAAAGGCCGAAAAGCTCGAAGCTGCCGCATGGGTCCTTCTCGATAGTGCCAAGCTCGCTGAGGGTCTTGAACTCGACGACAAGGCAGCGTTTGCACGCCGTGTGACTGATTTGCTGGGCAAGGCACTTTAAAACATACTCCAAAAGCTTTCTGTGTAGTTTTTTAAGCACAGAAAGCGGCATAAAACGCATCATAGATTTTATGGTGTATCTTTCTTGTGCTCATGCGTCCACGAAACGCACAGCAGACAGCACCTTTCTTTAATCCTCTTTAGGCTAAAATAATTTATATGCTTGATAAGACAACAAAGGACTTTTATGAAAACAATCGTAACTCTAGCAACAGTTTTGGCGGCGACCACCACCTTTTCTCAGGCCAGCACATGCCCAGAATCAAACTATGATGGATGCTTTTCTGACGGGTACGGGATCGTCGAAGTCGAGCCCAATACCTACTGGGCACATCAACAAATGGAATCAGCGCATTGGATTGGATTCCATTTCTCAACCAAAAGGACACACGGGCAGGTGCGCCATCATACACGCCGCCGAGTTCGTCGCAGCTGCCGATAGTCCCAACACATGAACACCAAGCCCTTCACTGCGACACCCATGTCGCCCCAAAAGCGTGCCACCGTCGTTTCGACCAGTGTGGCGGCCCTGTTGACAGTCTTCAAGCTCCTTGTAGGAATTGCCAGCGGCTCAGTGGCTGTATTGGCATCGGCGATTGACTCGATCCTGGATATGGCGGTATCGCTTTTCAATTTTTTTGCTATTCAAAAAGCCGAAGAGCGCCCCAGTGAGCGTTTTCAGTACGGCAAAGGCAAGATTCAAGCCATTGCGGGGGTGATAGAGGGGACAGTTATCACTCTCTCGGGACTTTTTATTATCTACAAGGCATTTCAGAAATTTTTCCATGGTGATACGACAAACTATCTGGGAAGCTCACTGCTGGTCATGCTTCTTTCACTTGCAATAACCTACTGGTTGGTGCGCTATTTGCTCCGCATTGCCCAGGAGACAGACAATATCGTTATCAAATCTGATGCCCTTCACTACAAAACAGATCTATGGAGCAATGGAGCTGTCCTGGTCGCACTGTTGCTGGTGTGGCTGACCGGCTGGGATTGGCTCGATGCGTTATTTGGTCTAGGGATTGGACTTTACATTGTTTATTCGGCTTACGAGATTATTCATGAGGGCATTTTGATCCTTCTTGATGAAGCCTTATCCGGTGAAATCGTAGCAGCCATAGGTGAAATCATTGGTTCGCATCCCAAAGCCAATGGGTACCATTGGCTCAAAACTCGCACAGATTCTACAGCAAATTTCGTCGAGTTTCACCTTGTATTGGAGCCCAAGATGACTCTCGAAGAGGCGCACCATATCGCCGAAGAGATCGAAGACCGTATTGTAAAGCTTGATCCAAGCAAAGGCTGGGCAATTACGCCGCATTTTGACCCCCATGATGACGAACACATCAACGAACTAATGTTTGCGGGTGACTACCAAGTCGGCCATGCGGATGACTAGACCGATCTATTTGACATCACCGGTCGCAAAGCACGATACGCTTTCGCTCCCTATGATAGATTTTCGCCTTACAGCGGAGATAATTGACTATCAGAACTGCGACACTTTGATGTTCACATCCAAGCAAGCTGTCGTCAGCGCCGATGCGATTGATCCGGAGTGGAAAAAGATCCCGACTATTGCTATCGGAAAAGCCACAGCAGGACAAATTGAGGCCCTTGGAGGTCGCGTGCTTTATCATCCGAAATCGTTTTACGGTCAAGCGCTTGCTTCGGATGTACTGAAGCAGTTTCGTGATCATCGTGTACTTTATCTTCGTCCTCAAACCGTCTCATTTGATTCTCAAGGTTTTCTGGCGCGTGCAGGGTATGAGCTGGCTGAGCAAGTGATCTACGAAACTTTTTGCCGTGAGCATTTGGCAGGGTACAAGCCGGTCGAAGGTGCGATCATTATCTTCACATCCCCCTCAACGATCCACTGCTTTCTTGAGCGATTTGGGTGGGAGGAGAGTTATACGGCCGTCGTGATTGGCCGTGCCACACTCGAGCATTTGCCTGATGGCGCTGATTATGCAGTGGCAAGTACGCCGCTGATCGAAGCCTGCATTGCTCGCGCCCGTGACATTTCTGTCGCGTCCTGAGGAAAATCACCTTTTTTAATCCTTCATAAACCCAAATCAGCTATAATCAGACTATCACACTTGTGTGGTAGTTCCTGGGCAGTGCGTGAATGCGCAACAGGGGGTCCAACATATATCTCTTGGGGGACACGTAGTTCACCGGTGTGTGGGCGATGTCGTTTGAGCTCCGATGACGAGTGAGGCGTTGCCCCCTAAAGGTGACTCTCTCCTCCGCCGTTGGCTAATCAGGGCCGACACCAGCACATACGCCTGCCCGGGTATTTTTGTGGGCATTTTGGTGGATCATTGCAGCCATAAAGCACATGACAAATAACAACGTACGGGAGTGCGTCATGTGTTTCTCATGCACTTTCTGACTGCAAGCACTCACCAAACCATTCCAAAAATATTTTCAATTTTCTAAATATAATTCGAGGTTTTAGATGGACGTTTTGATTATCGGTAGTGGTGGACGCGAATACGCGATCGGGCTGGCTCTTCAGCGTGATGAGCAGGTGGACAAGATCTGGTTTGCACCTGGCAATGGCGCGAGTGATCAGCTCGGAGAAAATATTGCAATCAGTGATTTTGATGCGCTGGCAGATTTTGTCGAAGCACAAGGGATAGCGTTGACGATTGTAGGCCCAGAGGCACCACTGGTCGATGGCGTGGTGGATGTGTTTCAGGCGCGTGGGTTGACGATCTTTGGACCCACGGCAGCGGCAGCACAGCTGGAAGGGTCCAAGATTTTTATGAAGAATTTTTTGGCACGCCATGAAGTCCCTACGGCTCGCTATATCGAAACGGATTCGCTTGAAGATGCTTCGGCGTTTATCCATTCACTCCCTGTGCCAGTCGTAGTCAAAGCTGATGGCTTGGCAGGAGGCAAAGGGGTGATCATTGCCCAAAGCCATGAGGAGGCCAAGGCGGCGGCCAGGGATATGCTCTCTGGCAGTTCATTTGGTGAAGCGGGTACGAAAATTGTCGTCGAAGAGTTTCTCGATGGCTATGAACTCTCAGTGTTTGCAATCTGTGACGGCAAGGACTATGTGGTGCTCCCCGCAGCCCAAGATCACAAGCGCCTCCTCAATGACGATCAAGGCCCCAACACGGGTGGGATGGGGGCTTATGCGCCGACTCCGTTGGTGACGGATGCCATTTATGCCAAACTTGATGAGCGGGTGATTCGCCCGACACTGGCTGGAATGGAGGCGGAGGGGATGCCGTTTACCGGGGTGCTCTTCATTGGCGTGATGGTGGTCGATGGGGAGCCGATCATCCTCGAGTACAATGTCCGTTTTGGCGACCCAGAGTGCGAAGAGCTTATGCCTCTACTCAAATCACCGGCGAGTGAACTTTTCTACAAAGCGGCGACAGGTGATCTGGCGCAGGCAAATATTGAATTTTATGATCAATATGCTGTCGGAGTGGTGCTTGCGAGTGGGGACTACCCTTATAAGAGTTCGGCACCGGCAGAGATCATTGTCGATGAGATTCACCACGATGACTTGGCCGAGCATACGCATATCGCCTATGCCGGAGTGAGCCGAGGAGAGGATGGCAAGCTCTATGCTACCGGTGGACGGGTATTGGTCTGTGTCGGCTTGGGGGATACCATTGCTGCGGCGCGGGATCGGGCGTACATGCTCGTCGGGCAGGTGCATTTCGTCGGCAAGCAGTGCCGCACAGATATTGCGTATCAGGCATTGGAAGGGTCTGCATGATCGCCCAGGAGCAGATCGCCTCGATGGGCCGGCGCACGTGGGCGTTTACGATTGACTCATTGGTGATGTCATTGTTTGTTTTTATCCTTTTTTATGATCCAATCATGGCACTAGGGGACAAGATCACATTGGCCGTGACGCCGGAACAAATGAACGAGGTCATGCTGGCCTTGAGCGCATTCAATCACCAAAGTCTCCCGTATATTTTCTTGCTGTACGTCCTTTATCATGGTACGTTGGTGTGGTTGATGGGAATGACGCTTGGAAAATACTTTCTGCGACTGCGCGTCGTGAGTCTAGTCGATGGAAGAGGTTTGAATTTCGGCATGGCATTCTTGAGGGCACTGATTCATTCGGTGGGCGAGCTTTTTCTGTTTTATATTACATTCTTGCCTGCCTTCTTTTCTCCTCTGCGGCAGACACTCCATGATCGCCTTGGCGGTTCGGTGGTTATTGATCTTCGGGTGAGTGCGTGAGTCGATTGGATAAGGGACAGAGCATTGATGAGGCATTAGAGGTTCTTGACCTTCCGACGCTGATTACCCGCGAAGATGTCAAGAAGCGGTATCGCCAATTGGCACGTGATCACCATCCTGATCTGCAGGAGAGCAGTGCCGATATGGACAAGATAAATGCAGCGTATGATATACTAATCACTTACATTGACGGCTTTCGTTATCGCTTTGATGCTGACGAGATCGCCCAGCAATATCCGGAGGGAAATCATGCCCAAAAATTCCGATTCTAAGATTTATTTTCGTGATCGACTTGATGCCGCTGATCAATTGATTGATGCCATGCCAGCCCAAAGCCTCCGAGATCAGGATGTGATCGTAGTCGCCATCAGCGAGGGGGCGGTGGTGATCGCTGATCGCATCGCTCGGGCGCTGAATGCTTCGATGGACATCTTGTTGAGCGATACGGTCTATGCCCCCAATAACCCTGAGCTCCCTATTGCCATGATTAGCGAGACGCAAACTCTGGTCATGCATCAGGCGTTGGTGGAGGCATTTGGGATTGATGAGGACTATGTTTACAGTGAGGCCAAACGGCGATACGAGAACGAAGTGCTCTCGCATGTTTATCGCTACCGACAAGGCATACCGATGTGTTCGGTAGATGATCGAGTGGTGATTCTGGTGGATGAGTGCATCGAGACAGGTCTCACGATCATGACCGCCATCAAATCCATGCTCGAGGCATCCGCGACCAATGTCTATGTGGCTGCACCCATCCTCGATAAGGATGTGCAAGAGAATTTAATCACCGTGAGCGATGGTGTGTTTTGTCCGCATACGATCCGAGATTATATTTCGATAGAATACTATTATGAAACGCTAGAAAAACCTATATTTGAAACCATAGAAAGGATCCTAAACGATCATGAATGAAACCATTATACGCACCGAAATCAATCACTTAAACGAAGAGTACAGTATTGGGAAAATTGCCCGACAGGCCAGTGGCTCAGTGATGTATCGTCAAGGCAAAGCGGTTATGATCGCAGCAGTAGCGGTCGACCCAAAGCCTGTGTCAGAGGATTTTCTTCCGCTAACGGTGCAATACATCGAAAAGAGCTATGCCGCCGCCAAAATTCCCGGTGGCTTTATCAAGCGCGAAAGCAAGCCCAGTGATTTCGAGACCCTGACATCTCGGATCATTGACCGCTCGTTGCGCCCACTGTTTCCCGAAGGTTTTCACTATCCTGTGACATTGAGTGTCATGGTCGTCAGCAGCGATCCGGAAGTTGATCTTCAAGTGGCCGCATTGCACGCTGCCAATGCGGCTTTGCTTGTCAGTGAAGTGCCCATTGAGCAGAGTGTTGCTGCTGCACGGGTGGGCTGTCTCGATCATGAGTTGATCCTCAATCCCACTCGGACGCAAATGGAGCAGAGTGCTCTCGATCTCTTCGTAACCGGGCGAGGGGACGAGCTCATGATGATAGAGATGCGCGCAATCCCTACTGAAAAAAAGGAGATGGCCACTGAGTCGTTTGTTTTGCCAGACCAGGAGAGCAATGCACTGGAAGAGGGCAAGCTGCTCAAGGCTCTCACGCTGGCAACTGAAGCGATCGAGAAGGCATCACTCCTTTATCAAGCCGAACTGTTCCCACTCAAGGCTGAGCGACGGATCGATCCGATCCCGTATGATCTTGGCCTGGACAAGTGGGTGGAGCTGATCGAAACAACGTATGCTTCTCAACTTGGCGAGGCCATTCGATCGGCTGCAAAAAGTGAACGATCCGAAGGCTTGAGGGCTTTGGCAGAGACGATTGAGGCAGCGCACAATGCAGAGGAGGAGCACGAGGCTATCAAGGCCGCTATAGAGTACGCCAAGGCAAAAAGAGTACGCGCCATGATCCTTGATGAGCGCGTGCGCGCAGATGGCCGCAAGCTAAATGAAGTGCGCCCCATTCGCATCGAGACCAATCTGCTCCCCAGTGTGCACGGCTCCTGCTTGTTTACGCGCGGACAGACTCAAGCGCTTGTCACTGCAACTTTGGGAGACAGCAAGGGGGCGCAAATGTACGAAATGCTCCAGAGTACGCAGACACAAAACGAGCGCCTGATGGTGCACTACAATTTCCCAGGCTTTTCAGTAGGTGAGGCCAAATACATCGGAGCCCCAGGTCGTCGAGAGCTCGGGCACGGCAACTTGGCCAAACGGGCTCTGGAACCGGTCGTTGATCGAAAAATGGAAGGGGCAATTCGTCTGGTTTCTGAGATTCTTGAGAGCAACGGCTCATCTTCTATGGCTACAGTATGCGGGGGCTCGTTAGCGCTTTGTGCTGCCAATGTTGATGTGAGTGACTTGGTGGCCGGTGTTGCAATGGGCTTGGTGATCGATGGAGATCGCCATGCTGTCTTGACAGATATTATGGGTCTAGAAGATCATGATGGGGATATGGACTTCAAGGTCACTGGTACCAAACACGGCATCACGGCCATGCAGATGGACATCAAGCTTGGCGGTCTTGACCCTGAGATTTTGTCTGAAGCCTTGATGCAGGCACGTGATGCTCGCCTACATATTCTTTCGATCATGGAAGAAGCCAAAGCGGAGATCCAGCTCAGTGGTGCACTGCCTTCTGTTGAGCACTTCACCGTCAACCCAGCTAAAATCGTTGATATTATTGGGAAGGGCGGCTCCGTCATTCGTGAAATCATTGACAGCTTTGATGTGTCCATTGATCTTGATCGTGACAGAGGTGGTGTCAAGGTCACCGGCCATGACGCTGACAAGGTTGCCTCAGCCAAAGCCCATATCGAAAAGATTGCCGGCGCTCCGGTACGCAAACAAATGGAGTATGATCGGGGCGTTACATACAGAGGGATAGTCAAAAAGATTATGGATTTTGGTCTCTTCGTCGAGATGCCCGATGGCTTCGATGCCTTGCTGCATATTTCCAAAGTAGCCAAAGGGCGTGTGGACAACCTACAAGCACGCTACAACGAAGGCGATGAAATTGACGTAGTCGTCCTGGAACAAAAAGGGAACAAAGTGGGTCTGGCGACCCTGGAGTACACTGCCTAGCGCAAGCCGTACTTGACCAAGTCCGGCTTGGCAAGCGGCATGTAGGTGTTGCGAGTAATGACCACTTTGGTTTGATGCAGTTTGGCCCAGCGGAAGAGGGTCGGGATATGCTTGGGACTGATATGAATACAGCCATGACTCATCCAGTCGACATTTCCTTTGTGAAGGGCGTGGCCATATTTGGTAAAGAAAATACTGTAATCCATGTTGTTGATCCCGCTCTCATCGGGATATTTTTTGGACATGTAGTAGCGTTTTTTTCTCAAAACCGTGTAAATACCCGATGGGGTTGGGAAATCATTGGCTCCCGATGTAATGGGTCCAGTAAACCACACATTTCCATCACGATCTACCGCATAAAACCGCCCGTCACTTCCCCGTTCGCGAACCGAAACAACGACAAACTCTTTTCCGCGAAGATTGACAGTTTTTTGACTGCCGTCGGCATTGATGATTGCAAAAGATGTTTTGCTTTTTGGGACAACTTCCCGATGAGGATTTGGCATGTCTGCCCACAGAAATCCTCCGATGAGAATCATGGGTAATATCATCTTCTTTTTCATATGACTTGGAACCTTCTGCTTGTAATTTTCCTTATTTTACCTTAAATATGTAAACATATGTCTAACAGCCGCAGACTTTCTGGCCCAGAATAGATATGTAATCCGCTTTTAATTTGCTAGAAGTTATAATGCCGCTGTCTTGACGGGATGATCAGTAGGGATACGCAAGCCGAACAGATCTTGGACGGATAGTCGAAAAGGGGACTTTAAACCCACTAAACAAAAGGATAATTTATGAAAAAGTATTTTGCATTGTTCCTCGCTATGGGCGCATTCGCATTCGCTGGAGAAGAGGGCGGTAAAGCCATGATCCAAGCATATTCAGTCGTCGCAGCCGGTGTTGGCCTGGGTCTGGCAGCACTTGGTGGTGCTGTAGGTATGGGTAGTACAGCAGCAGCTACAATCGCCGGTACAGCACGCAACCCCGGATTGGGCGGTAAATTGATGACCACAATGTTCATTGCGTTGGCGATGATTGAAGCACAGGTTATCTATACTCTCGTTATTGCACTGATTGCACTTTATGCCAACCCTTATCTCGGGTAATATCAGGCAACTCTCAGTAATGGGCAGTTATAATTCTGCCCGTTCAAATCCTACCGGATAGATTTTCTATCCAGTTTTCACGCGGCAGTGGTGGAACGGTAGACACGCCAGCTTGAGGGGCT
>CAZCAZ010000037.1:0-12759 GCA_964496735.1 uncultured Nitratifractor sp.
GTGGTGTAGGCAAGAATGCCCTGAAAATTCTGCTCGATCTCCTGTATCACTTGCTCGCGGATCGATTCCAGCGCGTACTGACCGTCGAGTTTGATGAGCAGATCGTACATTGTGGTCGCGGCGACGGGGATGCGGATGCTCTTGGCATAGAGGTTGCCTTGCAGGTACGGGAAAAAGTACTCCGTCGCCCGTGCCGCTGAGCTTTCGATGGGGATGATATTGACCGCAGCGGCTCGGGCACGGCGGAGGTCGCGTGAGTAGTGTTTGGCATCGAGAAGATTTTGGTAGGCGGTGTAGCTGTGAAACATATGCATCTGCGCCCCACGGATGCCGAAGCGTCTCTCGGCTATCTTGAGGATCGGGACGATGGCATTGGCGGAGCAGCTGGAGTTGGAGAGGATCGGCTCTCCCTGATACGTATGGGCATTGATCCCACGGATAAACGTGGGCATCGCGTCACTCGGCGGCGTGGAGACGACCACTTTGGGGATGCCCCGATCGAGATAGGGGCGGTTGGAGGCAACGGTGAGGAACATCCCGCTGCTTTGGATCATCACATCCACTTCAAGTGAGCCGATATCGAGATCCTCTGGTCTGGCTTGCGAAAAGATACGAATCGCCTGCTCGTCAACATAAAGCATATCGCCTTCGGCACGAACGGCGTGCGGAAGCATCTCATATACCGAATCGTACTTGAGCAGATACGCCATGTGCTTCGGCGCGTAAAGGTCATTGACCCCCACCAGCTCCAGCATCGGATCGTCCAAGATGATTCGAGCTGCACTCCGACCAATTCGGCCAAAGCCATTGATAAAAATACGAGTTTTTCTCATGGATGACCTGCCTGAAATGACGGGGCTGAAAGCAGCTTGGGAAGGAGCGTGCTGATCTGATTGATCGCATCACCATAGAGAGGAGGATGAAGAGCCAGCTCACTGACAGGATTGACCATAAATAGCGTTGGAAACGTGCGTGTATAGTACATCTCTACCGGATACTGAGGGGTATGAGCATATATCACCATCACCGGCACACACCGACGGTTGATCGTCTCAACATACGGTTGGTTCATAAAAATATTTTTTACGATACGGGCAGACGGTTTGTGTCGAGCCTTTGTGACCAGCACAAGGAGAGGCTTGTGCGATGCCATGGCTTTTTGCAATGCGCGGTTATAATCCCCCATCCAATGGACGTGGCCCGCCAAGAGACTCGACGGAGTCCCCAGCAAAATCACCAGCCCCAAAAATGCCGTGCGGATCACGTCTATTTGTGCCCTGGTACCGGATAGATAAAGATCCCAGATGGGTGTTCTACCTGATAAATATCGCGCTCGAGAAACCAACTCTGGGTATCAATCACACTGACCTGGTTGGCATCGTTGACCGAGACGTAGAGTTGCGGATCGAGCTTTGACCAGCGCACGTGCAATACCTTGCCGGGAAAGGTAAATGTTTTGATGATTTTGAGCGTTTGGGTATCGACAATTTGAATCGTAGGGAAGTTCTTGCCGGAGAACGTAACGGCGATGTACTTTTGATCCGGACTCAGGGAAGTAAAGACCGGCAGCCCTTTCATCTCAATGTTTTTGATGAAGTTGAATTTCTTGTCATACACCATCACCTTGTTGTCTCCAACTGCGGGAACAAAGGTCTTGTCACGACTGAGCGACCAAAAACCGAAATGGGGGACTTTGAGGACTTGCTTATTGCCCTCGGCAGTCATGGGGATGAGTTTGTAGGTCATTTTGTCCAGATCGATCACCCCAAAGCCCTTGGTAAGGAAAAAGCCCACGATATATGTGTTGCCCTGAATCATGGCATCAAAAGGCATTTTTCCGACCTTGAATTCCTTGAGCTTTTCAAACTTTGGCAAGCCCTTTCCGGCATTTTTGTCTTGGAATACGGCTACTTTGTCTGTATCCATTTCCGCAAAGATCAATTTGTCTTTGTCGATTTTGATTCCGACATTTTTGGAGCCGGTTTTGATCTTCTGGATGGGCTTGAGGTCTCGGGTGAGGATGTCAACTGATTTGTCGTCATAGTTGGCTACCGCGATATAGTTTGTGCCGATGACGAAACCAATGGCCGATTTGCTTGTCTTGTACTCAGCCAATGTCTTCTCTGTCATGGGGTCGAATTTGACAACATACCCATCCCGGCTGATCAGGTAGCCATCCTTGCCGTCAAACTTGATGACACCATGGTTCATATTGTGCATGTGCTTCATGTGCGAACGGGTTAAGCCATCCTTGATGACGGCGACCGACTCACTCTCGCGCTCCACAACAAAATATTTTTCACTCGGTGCAACATACTGCGCATGGATCGCACCAATTAATGCCAATATACCCAACAAAACTCTCATAATCTTCCTTTTGACTCGTTTGCAGTATTGTACTCAAAAATGACTAACAAAGGCACCATTGATGTGCATCAAGCTACAATACTTCCTATGGAAAAGCGCAACAAAACCGAACGATACAAAGCCGAACGCTCCGCCGCCGAATTTGGTGAGACTTTGGCAGATTTTGACTGGAATCATCCCAGTGAATCTGATCGTTTCTATCTCAAAAGCTACGGCATGTACAATCTCAAGGTTCGACCTGACGCATGGATGATCCGGCTTCGGATCGATGGGGGAATTGTCGAGGCTGCTTTTTTGAAGCAGGTTGCGCAGATTGCGCAGGCGCAGGCACTCCAAATTCTCCTGACTGCCCGCAGCCAAATCGAACTGCACGGCCTTACGGCCGAGATGGTCTATCCAGTTTGGAGTATGCTGCAAAACGCTGGGATCGAAACCCATCAAAACCTTACCGACAATTTCCGTGCCCTCGTCACGGATCCGCTCGATGGCCTGAGCTCAGATAGCCTTATCCACTGTGCGCCGATCATCGAGACGATCCGCGCATCCTTTCTCAATGTGCCGGAGTGGATGGGCACGATCCCGCGCAAGTTCAATACCGCGCTCATCGGCCGAGAGAGTCCCTCGTTTAACCCCTGGGGCAACGATCTCTTGTTTGCCTTGGCGCAACGAGAAGGTGCTTGGGGATTCAATATCTATCTCGGAGGAAAAAACAGTCATGTAGCGCAAAGTGCGGATATCTTTTGTATGCCCGATGAAGCCCCTGGCCTTTTTGACGCCATCGCCCGAACATACCAGACACACGGGCTGCGCGGCAGTCGTGCCAAGATTCGCCTCTTTCATCTCATCGAATCGGTCGGGATGGCACAGGTGCGCACTTGGATCGAAGAAAACTACGCTACACCACTTGCCCCAGCCGGAGAGCTCAAGATGCGCTCTGCCTCCACCAACACCGATTCCGCCCTCCCCATCCAGCGCTTCGGACATTATGGAGAAATCAGCTCCCGAGACCTATTGAATGCAGCCGATGAAGCCCACAAAAAGAAACTTGAGGCACGCCTGACACCCCATCAAGAATTGTGGATATTTAAGTCTGAGTCGATAACATCCCCCTTGACTCCCCATTCTTCTCTCCCCACTCCCCATGCCAGCATCACCGCCTGCGCCGGCAGCCGCTATTGCCCGCTTGCACTGTGGGATATCAAATCCGATCTCCCTGCCCTCCCCCTGAAGCTCCTCGAAACACACGGCATTTCACTGGGCTTGAGCGGCTGCCTCAAAGGCTGCGGCCGCCACTATCACAACGACCTCGGATTTATCGGGCTGCGCACCAATCTCTATGGCGAGACAGAACGGGCAATACGCCTCTTTGTTGGCGCGACCCAATCCCCCGATCCGGCTCCAGGACGCATGATCTACTACTCCGTACCCGAGCGGATGCTCGCGCCGCTAATCAAGACGATCGTAGAAGATTTTGTACGGAGCAACTCGGAAGACTTCGAAACCTTCAGCCGCGGTATCCTGCGAAAGTATTCCGTAGAGTTTTTACAGTTGTGGTGGATCGTGCGACAGCTGCATGAGCTGTCGGAAGAGGTTTTGGGTGGTTTTATTCGGGCAGACGAAACGTGGCTTTTGGAGAAACTAGCTTGCGTGATCGCACTGCCCGATGCGGATGCACTGCATGATACCATACGAGTATTGAGTCATCGTTTGTGGGATGCAGAAAAAATGGTCACTTGACAAAAACAGCCTCTTTGATCAAGCTTGGTTTCATCAGATCCGTTCCGTCGAGATTGACTGCTTTGGCACAGTCGTCTTTGGCCAGCTGGACGTAAAAATCAACAATCACTTTGTCGCCCTTCTGGATCACGGGAATTTTGTAGTGAAGTCGTTGTGTTTCTTTAGCCTCGAGGTTGTGGACTCTCCCCGATGTGGCATGATAGGGGATCACGATCGGCTGGCCGTCTTTTTTGAAGGTGTACCCAAAATACGCTTGTTTGTCTTCCTGGGGATTTTGGCGGTAATTCTCCCAAACCATTTTTTCTGATCGCACCAATGTGATCTTGAGATACTTTGCCCGTGCCGACTGGATGATGAGGGGGTGTCCCATTTTGTTGTGAAGGGTCACTTGCAGGGTCGTACCGTCGACAGATATGTTAATATCGACCCCTGTTTTGCGAAACTCCTTGTCATGAATACCGAGAAATTTGTGGCTGGCATGATGTCCGCGAAATCGACGGTTCATCTTTTCATTGCCTCCGGCGATCTCCGGCATATGGCATCGGATGCACGCCTCGCTCGTCTCTTTATCCGCCATCGCATGAAAGATTGTCACGTTATTTTCATTTAGCTTGTGAGCGTGACATCCACGGCAAACATTCTTGGCATAAACCGGACTGTGCACGGATGCATGCTTGTCATTGTGGTCAGGTTTATCCAGTCGTCCATAGAGACTCGGCTTGAAACCTTTTGCCTGACGGGCGGGGATGTTGACATTGAAATGGTGTGCTTTTTTGACGTACGCAATCGTATGGCAAAAGTAGCAACTGACCGCATCGGTGTGGGTTTTGTTATTCCTGTCCGGTCGCGCCTTGCCTGTGACAATATCTTTGAGGTTGTCTGCCATGGGCATGTGGCAGGTGGCACAGTCGTATTTCTGCACACTGATACTGTCAGCTATTTTCTTGTGAAGTGTATCATTGAAGTACCCCCAAGCATGGGCAGAATGCTGATATTCTTCATAAATAGTCGCGTGGCATTCACTGCATGCATGATTGTCCATATACCGAGCTTGTGCCGTAGAAAAAAGAAACAACAGGAACAACGTGAGGGATTTCATGTGGAGTATCCTAGTGACTGATTGAAATGATCAGGCCAGATCACTTCAATCAGTCACCCCCTCCCCAGGGAGAGAGCGACAAAAGACATTATGCACCAGGTATGTGCTGTCTATGCTCAACAGAGTAGGTAAAGGTAGGTGTGGTCAAATTTTCGATGTATTTGACAAACTTACCAGTCTCGGACTCATAGATACCGATTCTACCCGTCGTCCACTCAGAGATCATAGTCCATTTACCGTGGTTTGCAGGCTCAGCATGAAGCAGTCTTGGCTGTACAGGCTCTTTTACGGCTGCACCCAAATGATCTGGCATAGGAAGGATATTCTCCTTGCCGAATGTTTTTTCGTTGACCGCAACTTTCTCGTGCTGTGTTGCATCCCACTCTTGGAGTACTTTTTTGGTCTTCGCGTCGATCAGCTGGCCTTTGGTCTTGCCGACTTTAATGATCCTGTCAGTCTCCAAAGTTTCCTTGTTGATCAAGTGAACCTCATTGTACTTATCTGGCTTACCGAGTACACAGTCAGACCAGATCCAAGGGGTATCTTCACCCGTACCGACGAAGAGTCCACCACCAGAAGTCTCAACTTTTTTGACCACTTTCCAGCTTGGGGATTCCCAGATGACGACTGAGCCGAAGTTCATAGAGTTTGTCGCGTTCAGCTGCTTGCCCATTTTTTTATTGAACCAGCTTGATCCCTGACCTGGGTGTGGCTTGGACTTTTTACCTGTGTAGATCTTGGCAGCGAGTTTCATGGTCTTGTGGTCTACTACGCCCATCAAGTCAGATCCCTGAGAAGCGACCATCACATAGCGACCAAAGTCTTCGCCTTCATTCTCATTCAAGAATGCATCATGAAGCACTTTGCCAATATTAGGAATATCGCCAACGATTGGGAAATCAGGCTTACTGTAGTCTACGACATAAACATGACCCGCATCTTTGAGCGCAAAGGAAAAGTAAGGGCCATACGGTGTATCAGCGATATACGCAACACGACTAGGGCCGATCTGTCCGTCTGTGTCGATCACACGGCTGGTATCATACACTTTGAGTGGCTCAAGTGTCATTGCGTCACAGAGTACGGCACCGCCTGGGTTGTAGTTGCCCGCCATGATGTACTTGCCGTTTGGAGATACAGCCAATCCTCTTGACTCTTGTCCTACTTGCACGGTCGCCAATGCTGGCTGGCCTGGTGCTGCGATATCAAACATAGTCAACCGGCCTGAGCGAGAGATAGAGTAGGCATATCGAGGGTTATGCTTGTTGGTCACAGTTACGTGCACCGCAAATCCAGCTTTGTGGCGAGACAATACCTTGCCTGTAGTCGAATCAATAAAGTCGACCAAAGACGCATCTCTCTCTGTAGCAAACGTGATATCACGGACATCTTTGACATCGGTTGCTTTGGGATATTTTTTGGCCAAGGCCTCTCTGTCAGCGAGCTTGGTCCATGTGCCATGCACCTCATCGAAGCTCAACTTCAACTCAACCGTGTTTTTCCAGTCCATCAGCCAGTCGATCATGCCGCTCGCATCATCCTTGGAGAATGTTGCATTCCATGCGGGCATGGCGGTGTTCTCCCTACCATTGAGAATGGTTTCTGCGAGGAACTCTCTACTCTTTTTCTTGAGCGCCTTCGGTCTGAGGTCTGAACCCACACCACCCTGGTGAATAGGGCCGTGACAACCCTGACACTCTTTTTCAAATACTTTTGCAAAATCCATACTGGATGTTCCAGCCATGGCCATCGTAGCGGCAAAGCTGCTTACTGCAACAAGGCCCATCAGTTTACCAAATTTCATTTTTTCTCCTTTTATTAAAATGAATATCTAATTCTACCATCCAAGTTTTTGTCAAGAACTTAGAAAAGGTAGAACTTGCTTAATATAGATTAATAAGCAGCATAAATGCTACTTATTTACTCAATTTTTTCTTTTCGCTGAAGTAAATCCAAAACATTGGCAACACAATAACCGTGTGCAAAAAAATCGTCAACGTCAGTGGACCTTGGTTGAGCATTCCGAAGAAGCTAGGAACCACATCGGTAAATTTGTCAAAAAACATTCTTTATCCTTTACAGATGATATGACGAGCCGAAGCCCGTCGTCTTAGGCTTCAGCCGCTGCAGACTTTTTGCCGATAGTCAGCAAGTCAAGCATCAGATAGACAAAGCCCACAAAGGTTACGATACCCATGATCAGGCGCCAGAGTTGCGCTTGGACATACCAAGGAAGATTTTGGGCTGCAAAGAATGCTTGCCATCCACCACCAAGCTCCGCTCGCTCTACCAATACCTGCTCATAGCCGGCAATAGTCAGTGCGACGGTCATTCCCAGCACACCAAAGGTGATTAGGAAGATTGCCATCTTGGAATTAAATGTAGCCTTCATACGCTTCACACCGTATGTACCTTGGATTCCAAAATACATTACGCCGATCAAAATCGTTGCGTAGGCACCAAAAAATGCCAAGTGACCGTGTGCCGCCGTAAACTGAGTACCATGGGTATAGATGTTGACCTGAGGCAGCGTATGGAAAAAGCCCCAGACACCGGCTCCGAGGAAGTTACCAAATGCATTGGTGACGACCCATGCCATAGCTGGACCATTGGCAAGCACAGGTTTGTCACCATGCGCACCTTGCTCCTTGCCCCAGTCGTAAAGAACGTGGACAAACATGGCGACCAATGGCACAGGCTCCAATGCGGAGAAGAGGGCACCTATTTCCCACCAGTACTCAGGCGTACCGATCCAGAAATAGTGGTGTCCCATTCCAAGGATACCTGAACCAAACAGCATCAAGACTTCGATCCAGAGCCACATTTCGACAATTTCACGCTTGGCGCCGATGATTTTAATGAGCATATAGGCAGCAATGGTGCCGACGAAGACTTCCCATGTCGCTTCAACCCACAGGTGAATAACCCACCACCACCAATACTGGTCCATGGTGATATTGTCAGTAAAGAACATCCCGGCGAGATAGAGACCCGCCAAGGCCAACAAGTCGGCGATCATTACCGTCATAATGCCGGTTTTGCGTCCTTTCATGAATGTCAAGAAAATATTGGCATAAAAGATCAAAACGACGACGACAATACCGATATCTGCCCAACGGGGAGCTTCGATGTATTCGCGTCCTTCATTGATGAGCCAAATAGACTGCTCAGTACCTGGGCCGATCTGGATAAAGATGTAGACCAGAACCACCACGGCAATCGCCAGTGTCAGTATCCAGAATGCCAGTTTGCCTATTCCGGCACCCACGACCTCCTCGCCTGTCTCATCGGTTGCCATATAGTAGACAGCACCAATCATCGCAAAGAGCATCCAAACAACAAGGGCATTGATATGCACTGTCCGAGCGACTGAAAAGTCAAATATTCCATAGAGAAAATCAGGCTGAACAAACTGCGTCGCAGCAATCAATCCCATCAGCAACTGTGCGCCAAAAAGGATAATCGCCACACGGAAATACATCATACCGATACGCTGACCTGCATTGGTCAGATGATTTGATTTGATATTAATGAGCATTGGTGCCTCCTGCTTTGAATTGGTCAACTGTTTTTGAGAAGCCACGTGGGAAACCGTTGGTGTCAATGCTGCTCATGTGCTTAAGGAATGCCACCAAACCCTGTGCTTCTTTGGGTGTGATCTTGAGGTTGGGCATCATCCGCGCATGCGTAGGATAGTTCTCCGGATGCTGCAAGAATGCTGACATCGCTTCTTCCTTGGTTTTTTTCCCTGTTATACCTTGCATGGTAGCTCCCCACATAGGGTCAATCCATGCTTTGGTCAAATCCGGCGCATAGTACGCACCGTTTCCAAGCAATGTATGGCAGTTCATGCAGTTTTTAGATTGAGAGGTCAGTTTGCCAAGGTGCAGCAGGTCTGCTGCTTCCTTGACGCTCCACTCTTTGCCAAAAAACGGCTCTTTTTTGCCGATAACCGGAACTTCGTGACCCCGCTTTTCACTCATGACGTAATCAATATGATAGTTGATCACAGTTGGTGCCGGTACACGCTTGATAGTTCCTGCTTTTAGGTCCGCGTCCGTTCCCATTGTAATTTGCCCCATGGTGTCAAATGTCAACCAAATCAGCAAGATCGTCGCAAATCCTGTAACCCACGCCGCCGAACGGCGCCAGAACGGTATGCTGGTCCAAACGGAAAGATTTTCCTTGGCCATGTCTCCTCCTTGTGTTTTTTAGTGTGTATGTTTGTCTAAACTGTCTGCTTCTTCGTACCGCTTATCCGACTCACTAATAAGATAAAAATAGAGATGAGGGATAAAAAGATACGCGATCATCGTCACCATCAGCACTTTGGTCGTGAAATGGTTGCTTTGGATCAAAACGGAGAGTTCATACAAACTAAGTGTCTGTAATGCCCACATCAAATAGCCAGCAAACTGCCACTTTTTGGAGAAATATCCCATTTTTGAGAGGGTGATGACGGCCGCATACCCTACCCCAAAAACAAGTACCAGTGTCGAGATGACAAAGATCGGTAAAAACTGATCCGGTGTGATCTCCGGTCGGAAATATAAAGGCTCCATACAAAGGGCTCCTGCTGACGATTTTCTGCAGAGGATGCCTCTGGCCATATTTGACACAGAGATATCCCAAAGCATTGAGACAATTATGTCAGGATGTGCTTCGGGTTGGGTTGATGCAAGTCAAGATTATGAAAATTTTTCATAATTTAGAGATTCTTATTGATTTTTTCAAATTATCTTAAGTTTATTGCTTTGGCCACGATACAGCGAGCGGCATGAAAAGGGCGAACATACAAAGGAGAACGAAACAGATCTCCGCTAAGTTCCCATCCCTTGGATTGCTGGACGACCACTGATTGGGCGGCTTTGCGCAGGATGCGACTCTCACAGAGGATTTGTTTGTTTTGCGCAAAGGCAACTTTGACCGAAGACATACGACTCGTCGTCATATAATAGTGTCCCCCGACAAAAAGTGCTACGACCAATGCCGTACCTATCATCCCATTTTTTGGAGCGGACTTGGACATAAAAGAACGGGTCGACACAAACAATGCAATCAGTAAAATCACTCCCCCCATCAACAAATAAGCAGCCTCAAGTTCAAAAAATTGTTGCATAATGGCATCATCCTTCTTTTTGTTGGTATAGTATCACACTGGCATCTCTTTCGTGCTTGACGTGTATCAAGAAGTCTTTAGAAAAATCCCAATATGATGGTATGAAAAATTTGACCAATGCAAGGATAAAAGCATCATGAAAAAAATTCTATTTGTCGCCCTCTCGGTCGGCTTTTTGTTTTTTGGTATCTCCGCCTACATTCAAAGCAAAGGCGCGACCAAAAACAAGCGAGTCTATCAAGCCGTTCATCAATTCAGCCCCTGGTACCTCGAAAAAAGATTCGGCGGGCTGCAGATCCGCAGCAAAGTCGACAAGGACTTCAAAGAGAAGCCCAGCAACATGAAAGTCTTTCTCCGCTTTGACGCGTTGGAAAAACAATGGGCCAAAACACACTTGAAGTTAGAAAAGAACACCATCGTCATCCGGGACACAAAGGGCACAACTCTCGGAACTGTCCCCCTAAAAACAGACAAAGAAATGCAATTCTTCCACAGTTTTTATGGGCTCTGATATGACATCGATGAATCTCGTGCTGACGCTAACATTTAGCGTTGTGATGTTGCTCTTTATGGTCTATCCATCCATGAAGATTGTAGCATGGATTGAAAAGCAGACAGACCTTCCAGCCAAATGGCACAATCCGCTTTTGTTTTTGGTTGTTCTAGTTCTCTCATTGGGTATTGGGGTTTTTCTACAGTTTTTTTGATATGAAATCCGCCTGAACAATCAATTCACATCCCTTTGTTACCCTATCTTGGATAAAATATCTCAAATTTTAGCACGGAGTCAACACGATGAACGAAGCACAGTATATTTGGATGGACGGCGAACAGGTTGCCTGGAAAGATGCCAAAGTCCACGTCCTTACCCACACCCTCCATTACGGCAACGCTGTTTTTGAGGGAACACGCGCCTATCAGACCAAGGATGGCTTGGCAATCTTTCGCCTCGATGAGCACACCAAGCGCCTCTACAACAGCGCCAAGATCGTAGCCATCGAGCCCAATATCGACTACGAGACTGTCCGACAAGCGCACATCGACTTGCTCAAGGCCAATGATTTCAAACAAAATGTCTATATTCGACCTTTAATCTATCTCGGCTACGGTGTCATGGGACTCTACCACGTCAATGCACCGGTGCAGACGATGATTGCTGCCTGGGAATGGGGTGCGTACCTCGGAGAGGAAGGACTCGAAAACGGCATCACCTGCTGCACCTCCTCCATCACCCGAAACCCCAATCGCTCTACCTTTGGCAAGGCCAAGGCGGCCGCCAATTACCTCAACAGCCAGATGGCCAAGTACGAAGCGGTCGAAAACGGATTTGAAGAAGCCTTGATGCTCGATGAAAACGGCTTCATAGCCGAGGGGACAGGCGAGTGTATATTTGTCGTACGTGATGGCAAGCTTATCAGCCCGCCCAACGATAACTCCCTTGAGTCCATCACTCAGTTGACGATCCTTGAGCTCGCCAAAGACTTCGGGATCGAGATCGAGCGGCGCAACATCACTCGAGATGAAATCTATATCGCCGACGAGGTCTTCCTTACCGGTACCGCTGCAGAGGTTACACCTGTCCGCTCTCTCGACCACCGCGTCATTGGGGGGGGCAAACGGGGCGACATGACCCGCCGATTGCAAGCGGCCTACTTTGACGTCGTCCACGGACGGGATGAGAAGTACAAACACTATCTCACTTACATCTAAACCCACGTGTCGGGGTGCACTCCGACCTACATTTACCTCAACTAAAGGAACGACATGCCAGCAGACATGAACGACTATTTCAAAAAGCGCAAGCCCCCCTCAAACGGTGGCAACAATAACAATAATAACAGCAACAACTTCGAAAGCCCCTTCAATGGAATGGGCGGTGGCAAAGGGATCGGGACGCTCGTCGTCTTCGGTATCCTCATTGCCCTCTTTGTTATGTTCAAGCCGTTTGCGATCATCAATTCCGGTGAAGTAGGCATCAAGGTCAACATGGGTAAATTTGAAAAAAAGCCCCTCCATGCAGGCTTTCATTTTCTCATCCCGGTCATCCAGGAGATCATCCCGGTCAACATCAAATCCCGCATGATCGTCTACAGCAACCGAACCGGTGGTGCATTCAGTGATGCACCACGCAAATCCTACAGCGGTCAAAACTACGAAGGCGGCGTCAAATACAACCCCGCCATCACCGTCAAAGACAAGCGCAACCTCAACGTCAGTATCGACATCGCCGTCCAGTATCAACTCAAGCCCGAAAGCGCTCCTCAGGTCTTTGCCACGATTGGTGCCGGATGGGAAGACAAAATCATCAACTCCAAAGTCCGTAAAGTCGTCCGCAATGTCCTCGGACAGTATTCGGCTGAAGAGATGGCCGAAAAACGCGGAGAGATCAACAAACTCATTGAAACCAATATCCGTACAGAGGTCGATATGCAACCCG
>CAZCAZ010000038.1:0-12311 GCA_964496735.1 uncultured Nitratifractor sp.
TCATCGGCATCTTTGGCTTTTTGATCCAGGTCATTGTGCTTTTCAAAAATTTTTGCGAAGTGTGCGTTGCTTTGCTTGAGTATGCTTATCTCTTCTCGGTATTCTGCTAACATAATTGACTCCTTGGTGTTTGATAGTTTTCATTATATTATTATTGGGGTTAAAGTGCGTTGGTGCACTGTGGCTTATTCTGGCTTATTCCGCTATAATGCGCCATTCAAATATCAACCAAGAAAGAAGTTTATATGCCTTTTAACAAACTGGGCCTCTCCATGCCCCTGCTTCGCTCCATCAAAGAGCAAGGCTACACAGAGCCCACCCCGATCCAGCGCCAAGCCATTCCTCTGATCATTGAAGGAAAAGATGTCCTGGCTGCCGCGCAGACAGGCACGGGAAAGACAGCAGGTTTTACCCTCCCGTTACTCGAGCGCTTGTCGCATCATATGCCTACGATGAAGAAGCTTCAAATCCGCGCACTGGTCTTGACGCCGACACGAGAACTTGCGGCGCAAGTGGCCGAGAGTTTTCAGGCTTATGGACGACATGTCCCTTACCGATCTACGGTCATTTTTGGCGGAGTGGGTATCCACCCGCAGCTGGCAGCACTTCGCAAAGGGGTGGACGTCGTTATCGCAACACCAGGCAGACTGCTTGATATCGCAGGTCAAAAAGGGATCGATTTTTCTGCACTGGAGTTTTTGGTGCTGGATGAAGCGGATCGGATGCTGGATATGGGATTTATCCATGACATACGCCGCTTGATGAAAATGATGCCGCGTCAGCGCCAGACGTTGCTTTTTTCTGCGACCTTTTCGCCTGAGATCAAACAGTTGGCCGGGTCGTTTCTCCACAATCCGGTGACCGTTGAGGTGGCGCGAGAGAATACCACGGTCGAAGCGATTCGTCAGAGAGTTTATCCGGTCGACAAACAACGCAAACGTGAGCTCCTCTCTAAGCTAATAATAGAAAACAACTGGAAACAAGTCTTGGTCTTTACCCGCACAAAACATGGAGCTAATCGTCTGACGAAGCAGCTCGAAGAGCAGGGCATTGTCGCCGCTGCAATCCATGGAAACAAAAGCCAAGGAGCACGCACCAAAGCTCTGGCAGGTTTCAAGGCAGGAGAGATCCGAATATTGGTGGCCACGGATATTGCAGCGCGCGGAATCGACATCGAACAATTGCCGCATGTGGTTAACTATGAACTGCCCAATGTACCAGAGGACTATGTCCACCGTATCGGTCGTACTGGGAGAGCAGGCTTGAGCGGTGAGGCGGTATCGCTGGTATGCGTTGACGAATTAAAATTGCTCAAAGACATTGAACGGTTCATCAAGAGCCCGATCCCAAAAACCCAAATAGAGGGCTTTGATCCTGATCCTTCGATTCAGCCAGAGCCAATACAAAACGGCCGTGGTGGAGGTGGACGAAGCCGCAACAACAGCCGATCGAGAAATCGACGTCGCTAAGTCCGCTTACGTGCGGTATTCGGCATTGATCTTGACGTAGTCGTAACTGAGATCACAGCCATATACAGTGTAGTGCCCCTCACCGATCCCCAGATCACAGGTGATCGTAAACTGCGCTTGCTTCATGATGGTATAGGCTGCTGTTTCACGCCCTGTATCTAGTTCGCGTTGCTGGGGTGAATAAATGAGCAAATCGTCGTAGTGGATCTGCAAGGTCTCTTCATCACAGGTGATCCCAGATGCACCGATTGTTGAGGCGATCCTCCCCCAATTTGGATCTTCGCCAAACAGGGCTGTCTTAACCAGCAGAGAGTTACTCAAGGCTACGGCAGCAGTGCGCGCCTCCGCATCACTGGAAGCTCCCGTGACAGCAAAAGTAACCACTTTGGTTGACCCCTCTCCATCTCGAAGAATCATCATAGCCAGCTCCAATGTTATTTGGTCGAGTGCGGCTTGAAAAGCATCGTATGAATACACGCCGCTTTGACCGTTGGAGAGCAAGAGGGCGGTATCATTGGTGGAGGTATCGCCATCGACAGAGATGCGATTGAAAGACTGCTCGACGGCTGCAAGCAGATGCTGGTGATTCTTGTCAGCGGGTACGGCGGCGTCGGTGACGACAAAGCAGAGCATGGTCGCCATAGCCGGATCGATCATGCCCGCCCCTTTGGCAATCGCCGCAATGTGAAAATACTCGCCATTAGGCAGAGATACCCTGTAGGCCAGTTCCTTTTTGAAGGTATCGGTAGTCATGATTGCCCGGGCAGTGGCGAGAGAGTTTTGGGCGTGAAAATCCAAACGGTCAAACGCACTGACAATCTTGTCAATAGGCAGTCGGTATCCGATGACTCCCGTAGAACTCATGATAGGGTTTTTTGTCTCTAATTTGTCTGACAAAGCTGTAAAAATACTATCAATATCATCAAGACCCTTTTTCCCAGTCATCGCATTGGCATTTTTGGCGTTCATCAGGATGAAATCCGTCTGGAATCCTTCGGGGTAGCGCTGAAAATGGCGGATGGGTGCAGCCTGAAATTGATTGGTTGTAAACGTAGCGGCTACATCGCAAGGTGACTCACTTCGGATAAAGGCAACATCGCCATCAGGAGTTGACGACTTGGAGAGAGAAGAGTTGATCCGCATTCCGACATTGACGCCATCACAGTAAAAGCCGGATACAGCGCAGAGGCCGCCCTCTACGGGTTCGATCTTATACATAGTTTAGCTCTTCCGGTTTTTCTTTTTGTCGAATAAGCTGCTTGGCTTTTCGAATGCCGTCACTGGTGCCGACAAGGATGAGCTTTGACTTGGGCATGATGATGGTGTCGCCTTTGGGCATGGGGATAAATTTGCCCTCTTTCGGGGTGATACCAATGACGTCAACATTGGCAATATCGCGCAGTTTTGCCTGCTTGAGTTTTTGGAGGACGAGCCAGCTGGTTTTGGATACTTTGACCTCCTCCATGTCCAACGGTGTGTCAGCACGGTAGAGAAACTCTTGGAGGATATTGGCCATATCGGGACGCACGGCAATTGCATTGATTCGCTGCGCCAGGAGCTTGGTAGCAGTTACGACGCGGTCGGCACCGAGTTTATGAAGCTTTTGTTCGTCTTCGGTACTGTTGGCATCGGTGATGATGAGAAAAGGATGTTTGTCTCGCCCAAGCTCTTTTTGATAGAGGCGCACGGAGGCAACGACGGCGATATTATCCGCCACACTGTGGGAGAGAGAGATGACGCCTTTGGCACTGGAGAGGTGGGACTTGAGTATACCTACTTCGGTGTGAGGCTCGGCCGTGACAAAATAGGGATAGTGGTATTTTTCGGCGATTGCCTCGAGATCCTCGCGGGGATCAACGACAACAAACGGAATTTGGTTTTTTCTCAACTGTTCTGTGACTTGAATGGTGTATTCGTTGTGGTAGCAAATCACAAAATGATTTTTAAGGCGTGCGATTTCATAGAGCATCTTTCTCTCCTTGGCTATGTTCTGAAAGTCTCCCTTTTTGACCACTTCGGCGATAATTCCCACCGCGATCGAAAAGACCACAAACCCAATGATGATCAGTGTGATCGTAAAGATACGCCCCATATCGGATATGGGTTGAATCTCTCCGTACCCAACCGTGGTGAAGGTAATGCCGGTTTGATAAATGGCATCCATGAGGGGAAAATCATCGATCAGCATGTAACCAATGGTACCGACCACCATGGTCAAAACGGTCAAAATAAGGGGGATTCGAAAAGGGGCTAAATTGCCATAGTATTCATCATTGAGGGTGATGTGGGGTTTTTGGGATTGTGACCAACCGAGCGTCTTTTTGATACGCTTCATTGCGTTGCTTTATGCATACGGCGCATAATCCCCGTGGGAGGGAGGATTATTCAGCGACCTGTGCCTGAGCAGCTTTTTTCTTCATCGTACGCAGTGTAGATGCAGCGACGCGAATTTTTTTGGTGGTACCGTCATCGAGGGTGACACGTACGGTACGAAGATTGGGGAGTTGTCGACGCTTTGTCTTGTTGTGTGCGTGAGAAACATTGTTTCCTGTCAGGGGGCCTTTGCCGGTTACTTGACATCGTCTTGCCATGATAGAGCCTTTATGTATGTGATTTCAATAGTAATTCTAATCTAAAATTAGAAAAAGTTTTGCGATTTTACTCAAAAGTCCCTTAATAGGGGATGATGAAAAAATTAGACATTAGTTTTTTTGGATATAATCTATTTTAAATTTTGTGGACGCGAAGGAGATCTATGCAGGTAGCACCGAGTATATTATCAGCAGATTTTGGCCATTTGGCACGGGATGTAGCTGCCATCTGTGACGGAGGATGTGACCTGGTGCATGTAGACGTAATGGATGGACATTTTGTCCCCAATCTCACGATAGGCCCCGTGGTAGTGGAAGCAGTAGCGCGTGCAGCGACTCGCCCGCTCGATATTCATTTGATGGTCGAGAACAATACGTTTTTTGTCGACCTTTTTGCTCCATTGCATCCAGAATATATCTCCTTTCATGTTGAGGAAGAGAAGCATCCTCACCGCCTGATCCAAAAAATACGAACTCTCGGGATCAAGCCGGCCATTGTCCTCAATCCTCATACACCGCCTGAGGCGATTGAGTACCTGCTGCCTGATCTTGATATGGTACTGTTGATGAGTGTGAACCCCGGATTTGGCGGACAAAGCTTCATCGAGAGCGTCCTGCCCAAGGCCAAGCGCCTCAAAGCGATGATTCAGCACCACAACACGGATTGTTTGATCGAAGTGGATGGAGGCGTCAATGATAAAAATGTCAAGCAGTTGGCTGAGGCAGGTGTGGATGTGGTTGTGGCCGGTTCGTTTGTCTACAAACATCCCGAAGGGGTCGAAGCGGCCATCATGGCCTTGAAGTGAAAGATAAAATACCCCTGATGCGCACAAAAATCTGTGGTATTACCAACCTAGAGGATGCGCTACAGGCGACATATGCTGGTGCGGACGCCTTGGGCTTTGTTTTTTATGAACCCTCTCCTCGTTACATTGATCCGCAAAAGGCAGCGGAGCTTATCGCACAATTACCTCCTTTCGTCGAGCGGGTTGGGCTGTTTGTCAACATGGAGCCGGATACGATCAATCAGATAGTGCGCCAAGCTGGGATTTCAACTGTACAAATTCATTTTGACGTTGATGAAGATTTTTTGGACGCCATTGACCGACCGACACTCCCAGTTGTCCGAGCGCAAACACCTGAAGATCTGGATCGTTTTTCCGATCGTTACCGCATAGTTGATGCTTTTGTAGCAGGATATGGCGGCGAAGGGAAACGTTTGCCTCTGGAGTGGTTTGCAGGTCGTGACAACTCTCGCACAATCCTTGCTGGAGGGTTGACGCCAGAGAATATGGGGCAGATAGAGGGCATGGGATTTTATGGAGTTGATGTGAGCTCCGGTGTCGAGGCGTCCAAGGGGAAGAAAGACCCCAACAAAGTAGAAAAGTTTATCCGCCATGCTCAAAGTCTATGATGAATTGACTGCCGCCTTTCGGCGCAACGATGGGTATATCTCTTCGGCGGCCTATGAGCGGATTGTTCGTAAGCATACGACCCTGTTTGAAGATGGTGATACGATTTTTGTCCTTCTTCAGGCTTCAGGCTATCCAATCGAGGTGACGGCCAAAGGGTATCAGTATCGGCCATTTTTCACCTCCTATACCGAGGAAACATTTTGCGTCGTTGATATCGAAACGAATGGTTCCAAGCCCGGCACATCACAGGTGATCGAGATCGGCGCAGTCAAGATACGAAACGGAGAGATCATCGATCGGCTTGAAACGTATGTGGCATGCGCGTATTTGCCTGAGCAGATTATCAAGCTCACCGGCATTGAGCCAAATGATCTTATAGGAGCTCCCTCTCGCAGAGAAGCCTTGACGCAATTGCGAGAATTTTTGGACGATACGATTTTTGTCGCCCACAATGTGCAGTTTGATCACACATTCTTGACGGCTTCATTTGAACGTTTTGGCTTGGGAAGTATCGGGAATCCCAGGATGTGTACGATTGAATTGGCAAAACGGACATTTGAAAGCGAACGGTATGGGCTGGCCTATCTGAATGAAACACTCAGTTTGGGCTCTCGGGCTCAGCATCGCGCCTTTTGCGATGCCCAAGCGGCTGCCAAAGTCATGCTCAAATCATTTGAGACATTGCCTGACTATGTGCGGACGACAGATGATTTACTTCAATTTTCGACATCAAGCCAAAAACAACGGAGAAAACAAACTGAAGCAAGGCATGGGATAGTCTGACATATTGCTTGTCTTATACGTTTTTGGATTTCCCCCCTAGTATCATGTGTAGAAACAAAATCTGTGCAAACAGCGGTGCGAAAATATTTAAAACAGGTATATAGTTAAACAGAGCTGCGATGATGGCGACAAGACGGGTTTTGTGTGTAGGCGATTTCAGGATATTTTTTTCGGAGACAAAGAGAGAACCGACGTCATAAAGCGTGGGATCTTTCAAGAGAATTGACCAGAGCCAAAGCATCAAGATTTGCCCCACAACTGGAACAAAGAGGAGGGGTAGCATGACGAAGAGTAGCGCAAGGAAGATTGCGCTGGCCTTGAGCGTATAATAGAGTGAATGATGAAAGACAGGTGTGCCAACAGGCCGAACGCTGTAGTGCTTGTGTGCCAACTGGATAAGAATTTTTTCACTGAACAGTGAGGTCGCAATAGAAATGGTGATAATGATGAGACCATACCCCAATGCCAGCGCCGCAAGAAACGCCCCGCTCCCCTGCAGCCATCCCCAACTTCCAATCCATGGTATCATTGTGATATAGGAAGCGACCCAGTGTGAAAAGGGTTGCCAAAGAGCACTGAGGATGATCACCCACAGCATGATGCTCCCCAGCCCGATTTTTACGATGAGAGCCAGTACCGAGGGGCTAAGAATATCTTGGAGGGTTTTTGAAAGGGTCTGTGTGAAATTCATGAGTGTTTTTCTGCTTTTGATGGATGATACGCCTGCATGAACCCCACATATCGTTTGGCCGATGCGTAAAGCTCCGTGACTTCTTCGTCGCTCAGTGTACGGACAGCTTTGGCAGGGGAGCCGAGGATGAGCGATCGAGGTGGAAAGATTTTGCCGCCGGTGACGAGCGCGCCAGCTCCTACGATGGATTCACGTCCGATCACGGCTCCGTCAAGGATCGTAGCGCTCATGCCGATGAGGCAGGCATCTTCGATTGTGCAGCCATGAAGCATCACGCGATGGCCGATCGTGACATCATTGCCGATGACCGTTGGGTGGCCGTCTCGACGGTCTGGATGCTTGGAGTGTGTGACGTGCACCATGCTTAGATCCTGAATGTTGCAACGATCTCCGATATGGATATGATGGACATCACCACGCACGACACAGCCGAACCATATGGAGGATTCCTGACCCATAACAACATCACCAATCACGGTCGCACCCGGAGCGATCCAGGCCGAATCCGGGATGACGGGAGTGACTCCTTGGTAATCAATGATCATGGTTAGCTCTCCTTTAGTAATTTATCAGCCAACTTCTTCACATAATTGCTGCTCTTCTTCTTTTTTACCTTGTCGTGCATTTTTGTGACATATTTTTCGAGTAACTCTTGCGAATGAATCACTTGCTGATCTTTTTCTGGGACGGTATGCGTATAACTGCCATCGGGATTGAGTTCCCAGCGCAGTTGGTTGTCGGCCAGTTGGAGGTGAAGGACGTGAAGGATCCGTTCATTTAGTCCTGCATCATGGATCGGAGTCATGAGTTCGATGCGGCGATCGAGATTGCGTGTCATGAGGTCGGCACTAGCGATAAAGGCTGTTTCGCTGTGCTTAAACCAATAGATACGAGGATGTTCAAGGTACTTCCCGATCACAGAAGAGACAGTGATGGTCTCGCTTACACCGGGAATACCTGGCCGCAGAGCACAAATGCCCCGTATGATAAGCTCGACCGTGACACCAGCTTGCGATGCAGCATAGAGCGCACGAATGATCGCCGGATCGACGAGGGAATTAGCCTTGAGGATGATGTGACCTTCTGTGCCGTGACCTTTTTCTTTGTCGATGAGCTTGAGGAGTTTGGGCTTGATTTGTACTGGAGACATGTAAAGATGTTTGAGTTTGGTATGTGTGGAAAATCCAGTGAGGAAATGGAAAAATCGTGTTGCGTCTTTGTTGAAATCATCTCGTACAGTAAAGTAGCTCATGTCGGTATAAATTTTGGCTGTCGAGGGGTTGTAATTACCTGTAGCCAGATGGAGATAGCTTTTGAGTGTCTCTCCCTCACGTTTGATGACTTGGGCGATTTTGGCATGGACTTTGAGGCCGGGGATACCATAAACGACGTGCGCACCGACGTCTTCGAGTGCTTTGGCCCAGTGGAGATTGTTTTCTTCATCAAAACGCGCTTTAAGTTCGACGAGTACGGTGACCTGCTTGCCGTCAAGGACAGCATCAATGAGGGCTTTGACAATGGGGGATTTGGGGCCGACTCGATAGAGAGTCATGCGGATGGCGATAGTCTTGGGGTCTTTGGCCGCCTCCTGGATAAACTTGATCACTGGCTCAAAACTTTCATAGGGATGATACAGCAGGATGTCCTGATGAGCGATGGCTGCAAAGATATTTTCGTTTTCCAGCGGCGGCAGTGTTTGGGGGGTGTAGGCAGAAGGCAGAAGGTGTGCCAGCGCTTTGTCTCCGACAATTTGCCACAAAGCACCGAGGTTGAGCGGAACAGAATGGTAATAAAAGATATCTTCTTCATCCAGGCGAAAATGGCTATTAAGAAAGGCAACAAGATCTTCATTGGCATCCTGGTTGAACTCCAGTCGGACGATGGAGCCTTTGTTGCGAGCGCGAAGTCCCTCTTCGAGGATTTGAAGAAAATCATCGGCTTCTTCTTCTTCGATCTCCATGTCGGCATTTCGTGTGACACGAAAGGGAGCCGAAGCGATTTTGGTGTAACCAGGAAAAAGGTCGCCGATAAAATGTTCAACAATGCTTTCGATGGGGACAAAGACCTTGCCCGCAGGGACAAAGCGAGATAGGATGCGAGGGATGCGGACGAGACCATGCTTGATGTTGCCATCATTGTCGGCCAGCTTGACGACGATACCAAAGCTGAGATTGTTCAAATGCGGGAACGGGTGGGTGGCATCGACTGCGATGGGAATAATGACCGGATAGAGCCGCTCAAAAAAGATCTCAGATAGCTCCTCCTGTGCTTCATAGGGCAATTGACTGTAATGCTCAATCCGAACCTGATGTTCTCGAAGTTGTGCGGTAATGGCATGGTAGCTCTGCTCAAGTGTCTCCATCTCCTGATGCAGATGTTGATGGATGGCCTGGAGCTGATCTGCTGGGCTCATTCGGTCGTTGCCTGTCTCTTGGATACCGGCCTTGTAGAGGGATTTGAGTCCGGCGACACGGATCATATAAAACTCATCGAGATTGGTGCCATAAATGGCCAGAAACTTGAGCCGTTCGAGTGGAGGCAGTGTTTCGTCTTGTGCTTGTGCCAGTACCCGAGTGTTGAATTGCAGCCAACTAAGCTCGCGGTTGAAATAGTATTGTGGATCATTGAGGTTGATCATGGTTTGTCCTTGGGGCTATAATTTTTTGATCTTGGCGATTTCGTCTCGCAGGCGTGCTGCCTCTTCGAAATCAAGCTTTTTGGCTGCGTTGAGCATCTTGGCTTTGAGCTCTTTGAGGAGGCGTTGGCGTTCGGCTTTGGGCATTTTGTCGAGTTTGGATCGTTTGCTGTAGAGCTCTCCTGCATCTTCGACCCGCAGGTTGGTATCAAGTTCGCGGATGGTGGTTTGAGGGGTGATGCCGTGCTTTGTGTTGTAAGCAATCTGTTTGGCGCGGCGTTTTTGGGTGATGTCGATGCAGGCCTGCATGGAGCGGGTGATTTTCTTGGCGTACATCAAGACTTGGCCGTGGGCATTTCGGGCGGCACGACCGGCGGTTTGAATCAGAGCAGTTTCGCTTCGCAGAAAGCCTTCTTTGTCTGCATCGAGGATTGCTACAAGGGAGACTTCGGGGAGGTCAAGCCCCTCTCGTAGGAGATTGATCCCGATGAGGACATCGAATTCTCCCAAACGGAGGCTTCGGATGATCTGGTTGCGTTCGATCGCATCGAGGTCGGAGTGCATGTATTGGGTCTTGATCCCCAGATCATTATAGTAGGTACTCAGCTCTTCGGCCATTTTTTTGGTGAGGACAGTGACGAGCACGCGCTCATTTTTTGTGGTGACTTTTTTGATTCGGTCGTGGAGATTTTCGACTTGGTACTCGCTGTCGATCACTTCGATCTCAGGATCGAGTAACCCAGTGGGGCGGACGACCTGTTCAGCGATCACTTCGCTTAGGTCGGTTTCTATTTCATTAGGGGTCGCAGAGACGAAGAGATAGTGTGGCGCCTTGTCGATGTACTCTTCGTAACGCAATGGGCGGTTGTCTAATGCACTTGGCAGACGGAAGCCGTACTCGACGAGCACCTCCTTGCGGCTTCGGTCTCCGGCGTACATTCCGCGAAACTGTGGTAGGCTGACATGGGACTCATCGACGATCACGAGATAGTCTCGTCCCATGGCCTCAAAATAATCCATCATCGAGTAAGGGGTCTCTCCGGGCGCCTTGCCGGTGAGGTGTCGGGAGTAGTTTTCGATCCCTTTGCACATCCCAGTCGCCTCGATCATCTCAAGGTCAAACTCCACCCGCTGTTTGAGCCGTTGGTACTCGACCATCTTGTCGAGGCGTTTGAGCTGGTCAAGTCGTTCATCAAGCTCCTCCTCGATACTCTTGACAGCGCGAGCAAGTTTTTCTTGGGAGACGATGAATTGATTGGCGGCATAGACGACCACTTCATCGAGTGTCTTGTCACGTTCTCCCGTGAGCGTATTAAATGTATAGATTGCCTCGACTTCGTCGCCGAAAAATTCTATCCGCACCGCATACTCTTCGTGATAGGCAGGGTAGATATCTACCACCTCCCCATTGACTCGAAAATCTCCCCGGTCAAAAAACGCATCGTTGCGCTTGTAGCCCATCTCGACGAGTTTGAGCAGCAGGGCTCGCTGGGCGTACTCTTCGCCCACGACGATTTTTTGGACGATGGTGCGGTAGTCTTCGGGGGAGCCCAGGCCGTAGTTGGCCGAGACCGAGGCGATGACGATCACGTCATCATGGCTGAGCAAGTTGGCGGTCGTGGAGAGGCGAAGGCGCTCGAGCTCTTCGTTGATCGCGCTGTCTTTTTCGATGAAGAGATCTTGGCGAGGGATGTAGGCTTCGGGCTGATAGTAGTCATAGTAGCTGATGAAGTACTCGACGTGGTTGTGGGGAAAAAACTGCCGAAATTCACTGTAGAGCTGTGCGGCGAGGGTTTTGTTGTGGGTCATGATGAGAGTAGGCTTCTGAGTCGCCTCGATGATCTTGGCCATGGTGTAGGTCTTGCCCGAGCCGGTGACGCCGACGAGGGTTTGATAGCGATTGCCTGCATGGATGGCTTGGGAGAGCGTTGCGATAGCTTCGGGCTGATCGCCGGCAGGCTGATAAGGACTCGATACAGTAAATGCTTTTGCCGGGATATGATTGTTGCTCAATTGTTGATTCCTGATTTCTAATGTACTTCTGCTATTATATCACAAGGAAATAACAACACAGGAGAAGCGCCTATGTCTGCACTGGATCGCCTAAAAGAGAAGATCGAAACATGGAAGAAGCGTATCGAAGAGCTGGAGCAAGAAAATCACGCGCTCAAAGCAGAGCACACCCAAGCACTGGTCGGCGACCATCTCGATGAAGCCCTGCTGTCTGATCTGGCCGAATGCCAAAACACAGTAGCCGCGCTGCAGCAAGATATCATCGAAAAAGACCAAGAGATCGAAGCGATCATCATCAAAGTCGAAGCACTACTCGAATAATCAAGGAGAAATCATGCAAGATATAGCCGTCACCATCAAAGCAGAGCGCGTCGTAGCCAAAAATCTCGAAGAGAGTTTTATTGAGTTTGTCAAAGCAGATCTTGAGAGCTCAGATATACACCTCAATAGAGACAACAGTGTCAAGGCAATCTTCCGTGCCTACCTGCGCCTCGCCAGCCGCTGGCACAACTACGAAAAAGAGATCGATCAAATCCTTTATGAGATCGAACAAGACTAAAAACACTCCAAAAGTCAAAGCTTGACAATTTTTTGACTTTTTTGCGTTATACTTCGCCTCGGATCGGTTAATGAATCGATACCTAAAAACATACTAGGAGTTATCATGACTAACATGAGACGCGGTTTTACAATGATTGAGTTGATCTTCGTGAT
>CAZCAZ010000039.1:0-12144 GCA_964496735.1 uncultured Nitratifractor sp.
ACTCGGCTCGCCTCTCCTCTTCAGCTTTTTTGGCCGCAATGATCTCTTTTTTATGGAGAATATTGAGGTGCGCAAGGGTCTGACGCAAACTATCCTGACGCTGCATGATTGCCTTGAGCCTGGAGCGATACTCTTCTTCTTTTTTAGCCAGTGTGACCAGTAGCTGTGCCTGTTCTTTCTTTTTTTTGCGATAGAGTTTCCGCTTGGCTGCAATGGAGGTGATATTTTTCTGGATACTGTTTTTCTCTCTAGCAAGCTTCTCTTTGGCATGTTTGCTTTTTTTGATTTCGGTTTTAAGGGCTTGGAGTTCGTGTGCATTCTTTTTTTTGTACGCCTCATAAACTTCAGCTTGAATGACACCATTGACCGTCGATTGGCCCAGGGATTTTTTAGCAGCCACCAGGGCAAACTGATCGATCATTACATCAATCAATGCTTTGTGCCATCCAGAAATTTTGGTATCTAGTTTTTTGATCTTGCGCGCAAATTCCTCCATGCTTTTTTTGGCTTTTTGAAATTTATCTTCTGTTCTTTTTTGTTCCGCCTCCAGCCTGTCGAGCACCCGGTTGATGGCAATCGTCTCAAACTCAACCTTGTTGATCTCTTTTGCTATGCTCTCTAGCTGCTTGTTGGTTTTGTTTTTTTGCCAAGATGTCTTCTTGAGGGTAGATTTGGATACTTGTATTCTGCTGGTAGTATCTTGATGTACCTTGCCAGGCTTTGCATTCTTCCACAGGGATGTGATGGTGTGTTTTCTTGGGGTATCTTGGTTCTTCCAAAGACTCTTTATGTCGACTTCAGCATGAAGAGTGCTCCATCCAATCCCAAAAAAAATGACCAGTGAAAAAATATTTTTCATATGTGTCGATTTTCCTTGAGATTCAATGAGACCAGTGCAACGGATACCAACACGATAAGTAGAGCAATTCCTGACAAAACCACAATATCAAGATACTGAAAAAAGAGCTCTCGCTTGCGTACCAACAGGTCAATGCTGCTCTTGCTAACCCATGCGAATCTCAAAAAAGCAAATATGCCAATTGTGATCAAGGCTGCGATTAGGCCATCCGTCAAGGCGATACGAAAGAGTACGCCGCTTCTCATGATGCCCGAAGCACCGAGAATCTCCATGACCTGCATTCGGTCACGATGCTCCAGCTGCCATATCTCCATTTGTTTAAGCACCAAAAACAAGCTTGTAAAGATCATAAATCCGACAAACGTCCAGAGCGAAGCGCGAATCAGCATGTAGAGATTATAATTGGCATTGTGACTTTGACCGAAGGTCTCTACGCGCTGTATCTTGGGAGATTGGGTGAGATTATTCTTGATAATATCAATTTTTGCGTTGTCCAGATATCGATTCAAGTGCAGAGTATAAAAGTGTGGTAGCAATTGGATGATTTCTTGCGTGGAGGCCTTGGAAAGCCCTTGGGATATCTCTTGCGCAATCGAATCTTTTTCGATAAGTTCCACACGATCAATCTGCGAGTCGATAGCTTGAAATTCCTGAGGATCCATGGCCTTGTCGGTCACAGCCAGAATAGTATAAGCCTCTCTAAGGTTTTCTCCATAGCTGGCCGTAACTCGCTCAAAAACCATAAAAGACTCTACCCCAAGCAAAATCGCCAACAGTGGGAGAATGAACATAATATGGTTTTTAACTGATTTCATTGATGCCTCCGTTTTCAATAATGAAATGACGATAAGGTATACTGAAGATTGTAGGAATTCTGTGCGTCACCACCACAACGGTTGCCTCGAGACGGCTGCATGCATTCTCCAGCAAGTCCCAGATGACATTTGAGGAGTACTCATCAAGGTTTCCTGTTGGCTCATCGGCCAGTATCATAAAAGGCGTCTTGGACAATGCGCGTGCTACACCAACCCGCTGCTGTTCACCACCGCTCAACTGCAAAGGATACATGTCGCCTTTCCCCTCGAGCTTCACATGCCTAAGAAGGCGTTCTGCCTGCACCTGCTGCACGTCAAGATTGTAGCCCGCAATGATCATAGGAAGAACAATGTTCTTGGCGACCGTCCATTCATTGATCAGCTTATAATCTTGAAAAATAATGCCCATATGGGTACGGAGTTTTTGCAAGTTCTTTTTGGAGATCTCCGTCATGTCCAGCCCTCCCACGATCAGTTCACCATCCTTAGGGACGATTTGGCCATAAAGGGATTTCAACAAAGTTGATTTGCCGCTTCCGCTGGGGCCAGTGATGAAAACAAATTCCCCTTTCTTGATCCGAAAGGATGCATTTTGGATGATCTCCTTCTCTCCCTTGTCGTATGCAAGCGTCAAGTTCTTGCTTGTAATTACATTAGGCATAGATGTATTCTCCAATGGTTTGGTGTGCGCGATAATTTGTGGCCGTTCCGACTGGGTCTTGGGGTTGGTACTGGGCTTGTTGATCACGAATGAGCAAGAGTTTGTGCTCCGGTCGATCAAAGCTTCCAAATGAACACTTGACAATAGCGCCCTCTTCGTTCACCAATCGGTATCGACGCTCAAAATGTACAAAATGGTCTGCAGTCAAGATTGCCTTGTGTGGCAAGGCCAGCAAGGTCTCCGATTCTTTAAGTGGTCGATGAAAACCAAAGTCGAACTCCCCTGTCTTTTTCGGACTATCCAGACTCTCAGCATAACGTCGCAATGTATAAATATCTTTTTCTTGGCGCTGCCAACGGTCCTCGTATTTGCTCCGTATGACTGCTTCGTGGTTTTTACTTACATCGAAGCGCACTTTATCTCCGTTTCCAAACACTCCAAGAGCATATGCATAGTAGTTGTCACTGTCCGTACGCAACTCCAGCATAGCATCCGGTGCCAAGACCCGCATCGCCTCCGTCACAAACGAGTCAGATATCACACGGCGATGAGGTTTCTTGTCCCAAGGAACCGGAAAATGCACATAGATGGCCTGGGCAATATTGGAGGGGAGCATCTCAAGCAAGAGGCGGGCATCATAATTGACCACCCACACATTGGTCAAGCCCTGCAAGGCCACTTGTTTGAGTACTTGCTGGGCAGAAGGTGTATGGATCTCGATCCCAATATGAAGAATATCAGGGTGTGCCTTGGCTTGATAGAGCAAATGCCGTCCACTGCCAAAGCCTACCTCGATAGCGATTATGCGCCCACCAAAATCCGGTGACTCAAAATCCTCGATCCGCTTACTATATGCTTCATTCAAAGAGGGACGAGTGGTCGAGAGAGCAATATTCTCATGCCGGATCTCCAGCTTGGCCGTCTCGGCTAAATATTTCAAAGCCCTTTTGATCCGATTGACGTCAAGGGGACGCGTTGATTTGTCTGGCTTAATGAGGCACTCATCCTCTCGTCGATGCACTTCAAGCACAAACGCTTCTCCTTCAAAATCAACGCCCAGCAACTCTTCGGGCATCGTATCCGTTTTGGGGTTATGGTGTACAGCCCTGAAAGAAAAATTGGGGTTGGTCGCAATAAGGGCATCAAGTCGCTCAGACTCAAATGGGGAGACTTTGATATGCGGCATACAATCTATCTCAATGGACAGCGACAGTGGCGGCTTGGCTGGGGACAGAGAGGGTACCGTTGGTGCTGCGTGCTACGACACGGTAGCTGTATTGATGCCCTTTTGCCACAGAATTGTCGATATATTCCGGCATCAATCTCCCGGGCACATTAGCCAAAAAGTGCCATTGTTTGTCGCCTCCATCCATTCGCTTACGCTGGATAATGTAGCCCGCTATACGTGGATTGGGATGGGGCTTCCAAAGCACCTTGACAACACCGCTGGCGCGCAAGTACACTTTGGCGAACGCCACCGCTTTGTAAGGGGATGCTGTTTTGATTCTCAAGACCTTGCCGTGTGCCGATTCATGCAATAAATTATACGTAGCAAACGTGTAGTAGTACCGTCGATTAGGCTGCACAGTGCGGTCGACATAATGGGTTGCAAAAGGATCAGCAATCACAGCAATCTTGTAAAGCTTCTGCTTTGTGCCCTGAGCCAGATCAGCACGATAGACATTGATCCCCTTGATCCTCGTGTCATTGATCGCAGGCCATTCGAAACCTACACTCCCTTTTTCTACCAAAACCTTCACCTGTTGAATTGTTGGAAGTGTCGCATCAACTCCAACAGTCAGAAAGCTTTGAGCCCCATTACATCCGCTCAGAAAAAACATCGTCAGCAAAGCGGCGCCGAAGGCTCTCAGGCTGAATCCTTTCATGCAATAACTCCCCATCATAATTCTCGTTAAGATACCCCATCATATCATCAAACAATGGCGCAACAATTTCCAACTGCTCCCCGCGAGTCGGATGCGTCAAGTAGAGCACATAGGCGTGCAGATACATACGATCTATTTTACCGTTTTTTCTCTTAATTCCATATAGATTGTCTCCGAGAATATGGCGGCCAATTGCTCCGAGGTGGACACGGATCTGATGCGTTCTCCCCGTAAAAAGCTTAGCTGCTATCAGCGAGGACTCATCCTCAGAGGTTGCCAGTGCAACAAAGCGTGTGCGCGCATTTTTTCCATCAGGCACCACGGCCATTTTGAGGCGATTTTTGGGGTTACGGGCTATAGGCATGTTGACATCCATGCTCTGCTTGAGAGGCTGATCAATCAGCGCGAGATAATATCGCCCCATGCTCTTGTTTTGGAGCTGAACACTGAGGTGCTGGTGGGCGGCATTGTTTTTGGCGACGACCAGTGCGCCGGTGGTCTCCTTATCGATACGATGAACGATTCCGTGTCGCTCTTCGCCCGAGATCGTCGAGAGAGATACTCCTCGCTGCACAAGCCAGTCCACCAGTGTCGGCTCGCGCACGGAAGGTGCCGGGTGCACCACGAGACCAGCCGGCTTGTTGACCACAAGAATATCCTCGTCTTCATACAAAATATCCACATCAAAATCTATAGGAATCTCTTCTCGCTTGGCTGCTTCAATATAGCGATAGCCGATTACCGTGCCCGCTGCAACATGATGGCTGGGTTTTGTCGTCTGCGCACCCTCAACAGTGACCTGAGAGCTTTGGATGAGTTTTTCGATCTGGTTACGGCTCTGGTTCAAGGCCACGGAGAGCACCTTGTCAAGACGGCCCGATACGGGAGCCACGACAGTACGTGCCTCCATAAGACTAGTCAAGCAACGTTTTCATTTTGGCAAACAGCTTGGCAGCCAAGCCGCGCGGCCGCGCAAGGTCTTCGATGTATTGGTTGTAATTCATTTGCTTTACTTCTAAATATTTGTTTAAATAGTCGATTGACGCGGACATGCCTTCGGCCTTCTCGAGTTCGAGCATTTTGGCATACAGTTTCTCAACTTCTTGAATGACCTTTTTGGAGACCGCGTGACGAAATGCTACGTATTGAGTGATTTCAGTTCGATCGGTATTTCGACGAATATCAAAATCAGTCATCACCCAGTAGTGATCGCCATTTTTTGTCATATTTTTTACTACTGCTGAGATATTTTTTCCATTCTGGATGTATTCCCACAGAAGATGAAAAATCGCTTTAGGCATATCAGGATGCCTTACGATATTGTGAGGGGCGCCGACCAGCTCGTACTCTTTGTAGCCACTCACTTCCGAAAAGTACTCATTGGCATAAATTATTTTGCCTTTGGGGTCGGTCTTGCTGACGATATATTTATGAGAACTGAGTTTAATTTCTTTGCCGGTGGGAAATGGACGCAAAATAGACATAAAGTACTCCCCTTGAGTCTTGTAAATAATTTGTATGTGGATTATAACATGTTATTTTAAAATTTCTGGATACCTTCTCAAGCTAAGGAAGCAAACAGTACATACAAACATGGGAATCTATTGGTCACGCAATTGCAATATTTAGCAAAGATATCTCTACTCATATGTGCAAGCAAGTTCTTTTCTTGGAGTCTCCTCCGGCTCCCCCAGAAGTGACTGCGAGAAAAAACGCTCAACTTCTGCGCGCATCGCAGCAGGATCGGTCAAAGTGTTGACCGCATGACGAAAGGCACTGGCTCCAGGATAGCCAGCCTTGGAATATGTATGCAAATGCTTGCGAAAAAGAATGACACCGTATGCACCGTAGTGGGAAATCATTTGATCAAAATGTGTCAAAACTACCTTAGTAATCAATGCAGGCTCTGGCGTGTCAACGCCATCGCGTATCTGAGCAAAAATCCACGGGTTGCCTACAGCTGCCCGACCGATCATCACCCCATCGCATCCGGTATGCTCCAATACCCATCTTGCTTTGGCCGGAGAGTCAATATCTCCGTTTGCCAGTACGGGAATATTGACTGCAGCTTTGACATCAGCAATAGCATCATAATCAACAGGGGCCTTGTATTTTCCTGCACGCGTGCGGCCATGCACGGCAATAAAGTCCGCTCCGGCCTCTTCGCAAACTTTGGCAATTTCTCGGTGAATCTTTTCGGTATAGCCCAAGCGAATCTTGACGGAGGTCATGGGTGCATCCGAATGGGCACGGATCGTCTCAATGGCCCGACCAAGACGATCGAGATCAGTCAGCAGTGCGCTGCCTTGGAGGTTGTTGACCACTTTTGGGACGGGACAGCCAGCATTGAGGTCAACAATAGCAACACCCTCACGTGCATTGATCACCTCGACAGCGCGCTTGATGATCTCAGGGTCACTGCCGGCAATCTGGATAGAATAAGGGGTCTCAAGGGGGCTCTTCTCGAGCATTTTTTCGGTCTTGTCACTTCCGTATGCCAGTGCATTGGAGCTGATCATTTCGCTCACAGTCAAATCAACGCCGAACTGCTTGACCACACTGCGAAAAGGCAAATCAGTGAAACCCGCCAGTGGCGCAAGAGCGTAGACGGGTTTGGAAAAGTCGAGAGGCATTTAGCGGCAGGCGTTCTCGGGCGTAATGAAGTCACGCACCTTGTAATTGTATTTCTCTTTTTTCAAAGTATAGAAGGCACGAAATGCCATATACTCGTCCGCCTCCTGCTCCTCGAGAAAGCTGTGTGCCTTTTCGATCATCTCATAACGGAACAGCAAGAAGAGGTATGCAGCTTCAGCTTGTCCATGTTTGGCGGCAAAGCCTTTGAATAATGCCAGATTTTCATCCGGATCAAATGCACGGATTGCACTCGTAGCCAATCGCATATACTCACGACAACGCAACTCCATATCTTCGATAAAAAAAGTCATATTGTCCAACGTCAATCCGACGTCTTCTCCAGCATCTGCTCGATCTAGCAACACTTCCAAGTCGGGGAATGTTAGCATGCTGGCATATTTCTTGAGCTTGAAAAATGTATCTTTTTTCAAGGAGACACTTAGAGCACTCTGCACACAGGTTTCTGCATAAAGCTCTTTGGAGCGCAAGATGGTATCAGAGTAGTCGGGATCTTTTTCGAGATGGTTCAGTTGATTCTGGATCAACAAGCCATTGTCTTTTTTGAGAAAGCGCTCCACTTTCTTTTCTTTGAGGTCTACATATTCACCATTTTGAATTTGCTGAATCCATGCAACAGTCTTGGCCAGTTTGCCTGAAAGTCCCTCTGGAAGATCTGTTAACTGCAACGTACTCGCCGAGAGCAGCGCGGCTCCTTCACGCATACTCGGGATCGTGTAGCTGTGTGCCTTTGGCTCCCGAATGAGCGACCAATAGAGGGCGTCATTCATTGTGTCAGCATCTCGTTGCCATTTGCGACGAGCAAAATAACTACGTGTACCATAATAGAACATATGAAAAACTGTCAGCAATAGCAAAGCAACCAAAGGGAGAACAATCCAAATAGCAATCGGGAGCTCGAGACTCCACCCTGCCACCTCCAGCGGATAGTTGCCCGGCGCAAGCGTATAAACAAATCCTGCTACCAAACCAATAAACGCCAATGAAGCAAATGTGTACAGACCTAAACGCATGATGTGACCTCGCTTTTTGTGTTAGTGATGTTCTTTTTCAGTGATCTCACGGCATGTAATGCAATAACGTGCAAAGTTTTTTACTTCGAGGCGTGCGCGCCCTATGGGTTCTTCACACATTTCGCATATACCATAAGTTCCCTGCCCTATTTTACCCAATGCAATGTCAATTTCGGCTAATTCTCGACGCTGCTGCTCGGCAATAGCATTATCGATGCCGGTTTCCATGGCCACCGCTGCTAGATCACCCTCTTCACGTAAATCCATCCCTTGCATTTGGGCAATCATGCCGTAAGCATCTTCGAGATTTTTCTTGATCTGGACACTGCGTGCCGTCAGTTTCTCATTGAAATTGTGTAGTTCTTCTTGTGTCAACATGCCATAATATCCTATTTGTGGTATGGGTGGTGGTGCAACAGACTCAAGCCTCGGAAGATTTGTTCTGCCAATACCACCTTGATCAGCTTATGCGAAAGCGTTATTTTACCAAATGATACGGCGTTGTAACATTGGTCCACAAAACCCCTCTCAAAGCCGTAAGCACCGCCAATGAAGAAATTTACCACCCCTCTATCCTTAAGCAAATTTGCGAATTGGTGACTGTCGACCTCCTTGGCATGCGGATCAAGTGCAATCGAATGGCCGCTCCGAAGGTAAGGCTCAAAAGCTTCTGAGTAGCTCTGCTGGGCTGCTTGGGATGACACTTCGTTGGCTCGGGCAATCTGACGATTGAAAATCTCATGCACCTCTATATCCGCCCACTTTCGTGCACTCTTGATGTAGTGATCAATCAGGGGCGTATAGATCTCTTTTTTTGCTTTTTTATCAATGATATAGATACGGATTTTCATCCTCGCTCCTGTTCGTAAAAATGCTGCACCCGCTCATCGACATGAATGACACGCTGCAGATAGCGCGCCAGATCCCCCTGGCGAAAATCCAATCGAAGCCGCTTGGGGTCTGTTGCACGTGAGATGGCTACATAAAACTGGCTTGGAGCAAAAATATTATCTACGTTGCAGACCAGGTCATCAATACTCATCCCCTGAGACTTGTGAATGGTGACCGCATAGGCAAGCTTGAGTGGAAACTGGCTCAATGTCGCCAGAGAAAGCTGCTCTACTTTGCCATCATCATGTACCACCATGTCAAGCAGGTCAAATGCATGTCGTTCCACTCGCACAAACGCATCATTTTTTTCGACGATCACATGGTCATCCTCTATTGCATGCACTATGCCACGCTCTCCATTGACAAAGCTCCCCCATTTATTGACTGTAAAAAGAACAGGAACGCCTACTTTGAGAGTCAGCTGCTCCGTAACAGGGAGAAGATTTTTCCATGTTTCCAGTCGCCTGGGATGCACGGAGCCAAATGTTTCAAGGTTGGCAAAAAGGATTGTCTCCTCGGTAGGCAATTCATTGAGTCGAGCACGGTTGCGCTGCTCCACCTCCAGGTTTCGGCCGTAGAGATGGGTGGGATTGCGTGCTTCATCGACCGTATTATTGGTCAGCATAAAGCAGTATCGTTCTACTTCTTCGTCACAAATCCCTTTACGTATCTTGCTCAATATATGGGTGAATTCCACATCCTGCGTACGCTTCATCTCGGTCAACTCGATCGTCACGGGTTCCAGCCGCTGCCATGCTGTCGACTCAAAAGCATAGAGCATGCCGTCAAAAAGACCCCCATTTCCTCTACGTTTGACAATCGGAGGCAACTGATAAAAATCACCGACAAGCATGACGCGGCCACGATAATGGTTGCCTTCCAGCCTCGAAAGGACCATGTCCATCAAGTCGGTGCTCACCATGCTGATTTCATCAATGATAATTAGATCGGTGGCCTTGAGTATTTTTTTTAGGTCGGCAAGACGTTTTTTGTTGCGGCGATCACTTTGGGCAAGCTCATCAAAATTAGCTGAGATTCCAAAGGCAAAAAAACTATGGATCGTAAAACCATTGATATTGACCGCACTCACTCCGGTTGAACCCAGTGCTACGACTTGCTGATCGGTCGCCCGATAGTGCGCAATCACTTCATTGGTGAGATAGCTCTTGCCTGTCCCGGCACCGCCCGTGAGGAAAACATGGCTGTCCGCAAGTGCATCAAGGAGAGTATCGAGACTGGGTGTGGGGTTAAGCGATGATTTCATGAGAGCTATTATACCCAAATATATTGGTAGCATTCAGCTTCAACTGTGCTAAGCCTTCCAATAGAAGCAAATAAAGATTTGGGGTGTTACGATGATTGGCTCAAGGTTTCCAGCAGATGTGTTTGGCGCTTTAATTCCATAAGCGCTTCACTTTTGAGCAAAAGATATTCAAGAAATACGACCAATATCAAGCCAGGTACAGCACCCAAAATAGCTGCGAGAAGTCCAAGGAAAAAATGAGAAGGAAAAAAAGAAAAAAATGCACTAAGTGCTCCGACCAATGCCATACCCCATCCGATTCCGATAAGAAAACTGATCAGCATGGAGAGGCTCGGTTGGCTGAGGCGCATATCTACTAGACAGCCCCCATGGCATCAACGACCGGAGAGGGCGCTTGCTCTTCGTGCCCTTCATCGATAGCCACTGCACCGGCAAGATAGACATAAGTAAGAATCATAAAGACAAAGGTTTGCAACAATGCAGAAAAACTCAAAAGCAAATAAGCAGGCAGAGGGACGAGCCAAGGGGCAAGCATCAAGAGAACCCACAAAAACAGATCGTCACCCTTCATGTTTCCAAAGAGACGGAAACTGAGCGATACTATCCGAGAAAAATGCGAAACGATCTCGATGGGAAACATCAGAGGTGCCAACCACATGACCGGTCCGGCAAAATGCGCTACATAGTGAATAACGCCATTTTTTCGAACCCCTTCAAAGTTGTAATAGACAAAAACCAGTAATGCCAACGTCAGGGTCACGCCGATATTGGCTGTTGGGGTTTCAAATCCAGGAATGATTCCCAGTACATTGGCAAAAAAGACAAAGATGCCGATGGTGGCCACCAAGGGCAGGTATTGACGGGCTTTTTCTTCCCCGATGACATCTTTACCCATGGCGATCACACCGCCGAGATACGCTTCCATGATATTTTGCATGGTACCGGGAACGGCACGGAGATTTTTGGTTGCGGCATTGGCCGTCCATAATGCCAAAACAATGACAATCATCAGGTGTGCAATTACCACCCCTGCTCCATGTCCCAATAATGCACCCAAGTAGGTGAATATGCTCACTTCCATCATGTCGGCAACCTTTTTTTGTGTAATGAATTGATAGGAGGGATTATAACTTTTTTTTGCTTAGTGGATAGGTGATAAAATCACACGAAGAGAGAAATTGGATTTTTCGTGGCACCAAATAGAACATTTTAGCGCAATTCGCTATAATTTCGACATCCAACTCACTGTCCCTATCGCTTAACTGGATAAAGCAGTCCCCTCCTAAGGGATAGCTCGAGGTTCGAGTCCTCGTGGGGATACCATACAATCAATGCAACATTATCAATTCTGCAAGTTTGCCTGCTCCGAGCATTGCCCGCAATAGTTTAGCGGCAGCATTATCAAAGAAATACATTATGGATAAAATAAGAAGGGGAAGAAAAGAGCAGTGTGGCGGACAAGCGTCCACCGCGTAGTGTAGAGTTTAGACGTCTGTGTTACCACAATGTCCACATACTTTGGCAGCAACAGGAATTTCCATCGCACACTGTCCGCATACTTTGGTCGTAGGAGCTGCTTCAGGCTCTGGCTCTTCTTTTTTCATATTGTTGTATGCTCGAATCAGCATAAACATCACCGCTCCGAGGATAAGAAATGAAATGGCATCGTTAATAAAGACACCGTATTTTATTGCAGCTGCTCCAGCTTTGTCCAGTACAGCCAACGATGCGTATTCTTTACCGTCAAGTGCCCAAAATAGCTGGGAGAAATCAACATTGCCCATCAATTTACCTACAGGTGGCAAGATAATATTGCTAACCAGTGATTTGACCAACGTGGCAAATGCCGCTCCAAAAATAAAACCAACGGCCATATCGACCATATTCCCCTTAATCAAGAACTCTTTGAACTCTTTCATCATACTCATGGCATGACTCCTTTGTGTAATTATGTTTGAACAGACCCCCCGCCCTCCTACATCTGTTCATGACGCGATAAGAGTATTATAGCGAAAAAATGATCTATTTTATACTTTTTCTGTAACTTTCCACAAAAAACATCCATTATATCGCCATTCACGCATAGGGTGGACCATTGTCCAC
>CAZCAZ010000040.1:0-12040 GCA_964496735.1 uncultured Nitratifractor sp.
ACATGAGGGTCACAAATGCAGGATTGGCTCCATTGTTTAAACCGTTGCTTGACACGACGGTCTTCCAGGGAATGAAAAGTGATCAAGGAGAGAACCGCACCGGCAGGGCGCAAAGCCTCCAGTGTGTCAAGCAACATGTCAATCTGTCCTAGTTCATCATTGACTTCGATGCGAATGGCTTGAAACATCAAGGTTGCTGGGTGGATTTTGCCGTAGGAGCCCAAGACCTTCTTGGCCAGTTCGCTGAGTTGTTGAGCGCTGTCAATGGGAGCTTTGTCGCGTGCTGCGAGGAGGGCATCGGCGAGCTTTTTTGCCGGACGTATTTCGCCGTAGTGTGTAAAGATCCTACATAGATCGTCATGCGAATAAGTGTTGACGACCTCATGCGCGGTCAGCGTTGATCGAGTATCCATGCGCATATCCAGCACATCACTCTCGAAGCCAAACCCTCTCTCTCGCTTGTCAAGCTGAAGCGAAGAGACGCCAAAATCTGCCAAGATTCCCGTGATATTGCTGGGCTCTATCTCGGAGACAACTGAAGCAAAATCTCCCCGGACAAAGGTGCTGCGTGTTTTGAAATTTGTCAACCGTTTCTTGGAAAAGGAGAGTGCCTCCTCATCTCGATCAATGCCGATGAGGTGAAGGTTGGGGTGACGATCCATCAGGGCATAACTGTGTCCAGCGTAGCCGAGAGTACAGTCAATAAATGTGCCAACATCGAGCGAGGAAAAGGAATGGAGAACTTCGTTTAGCAGGACGGGCAGATGAGGTGCATTCATTGTGGCAATTCTTTTTTGCTGGTATAATACCAAAAAATAGTCAATGAATAAAGGACTCCCTTATGTCTGAGTTAAGTATGAATCGTCATTTGGTCGAAGCAATTGCGCATGTCTCGCTTGCCATGTTTCGCAAAAGTTTTTTTGGTGTACACCATGGCTCCATCTCGGCTCGCTTGGATGTGGGGTCGTTTCTTGTCAATAAAAAAGAGGCAATATTTGATGAAATCACTGCGGATTCATTGATCAGGCTTGACAGCGGACAACCCGATTATCGGCAAAATATTGCTAGCATCGATGCTACAATCCACGAAGTAATCTATCACAAAATCCCCCATGCCAAATACATTGCCTATACGATGCCGCCATATGTGACAGCTTTTGCACTGACGCACGATGTGTTTGAACCGATGGATTTTTTTGGGGATGAGCAGATCGGAAAGATAGCAGTCTATGATCCGGGTAATTTCTCGGACTGGTATGATCGAGCCCCTCATGAGATAGCGGGATACTTTAAAACACGTGAGACGAATTTGATGCTAATACGGGGGTACGGTGTGTACGCCTTCGATCGTGATCTTTCGAGCCTTGCCAAGCGGATAGCAATTCTCGAAAACAGTGCTCGTTTGCTACTTTTGCGGCAAGCGCCTTTGCTGGGATGAAGGCTGGCCTCTGTGTCCCAATGTTTAACCTATAGTATGGTAATATTGACACAACATCAATCAGTGGAGTTCCAGAATGGATGAGATCGATAAACGTTTTGAGTTGATACGGCTTGCCGCGCAGTTGGGCGATTATGAAGTAATCGACACACAAATCAAACGATTGCAAAACATGAGTACGGATCGGAATCTACACGATATCCTACGTGAACTAGAGGCCAAAAACTTTCGCCAGGCACTCCATATGATGCAAGATTATGCAGCGACACTGCAAGATGATTTTTTCAACCCACCGAGTGCAGCACCCCGTCAGCCCAGTATGCCGAAAGCAGCGACGACGCGTCCACCGTCCCCGGCCCAGACGCAGACCAATGCTTCAGTGAATGCGCCGAGCAGACAACCTGCACAACACGAGGGTAGCCATTTTGCTGAGCATGGAAGCGGTAGCCGCACGCTGGGCCTTGAAGAGATGCTGCAAATGACCAAAGCACATGCTTCGGGGCCACGCCACTATGCTAGCTCCGAAGCCGATACGGAACCCAAACAAGAATCTGCGGTTGAACCCTTGGTAGAGAAAGAGGCACACCCAAGCAAAAGTGACATCGAGCCCCTAGGCCAGTCCCCCGAGGACTATACGCGGTTTCAACGCAAGCCAAGCAAAGAGGAAGCAAGCGAGCTTACTCGTGATGCTGCTGTGGAGTCAGCGGCATCGCATGAACCCGTGTCGACTACAGGGGAGATGTTGTCGTCTATACCCGAGCCTACTGAGAACCCTGAAGAGCTCGATCCGTTGTTTACGCTTGATCAGGAGGTGCCTCTTGCTACGCAAGCCCCAACACCTTCTGAGCCAGAAATGATCCCTGCATCGACTGTTCGCGAGGAACCCCCTGTTTTGGAAGAGAACTTTACGCAGGAGGCAACAACGCTGTTTGACGCAAAAGAGGATCCAGCCGATTTTATGATGGACTTCTCTCCAGCCATGGAACAAAAACCTTCAATAGAAACATCTGTGCCCAGTGAAGCGCCTGTTTCATTGAGGGATGAGCCAGCAGTGGTGCCGGAGACGAGTTTGTTTTCCTTGGATGAGCCGGATGCATTCTTTCAATCCAACGAAGATCATCCGTTCCCGAAAGCATCGGTGCCTACTGATCCAAAGCCAGTCGAGACTCTCGATCCTGTGCCAACGATACAGGCAGAAGAAACGCTTCAGATGCGAAGCAGTGCGGAAGACGCACTGCGTACTACGGTGCCGCCCAGAGAGACATTGCATGATTTTGAGCCAGAGCCAGAGCCTACGTTTGAGCCTGTGCCTGAGCCCACTCCGGCGTCAAAAGAGACGGACGATATCTTGTCGGGCACCCAAGAAGAAACGCCAGAAGTGGTTTCGCGCCAACCGTGGGACCTGGTTCCAAATGAATTTGATACCGTCTATGAAAATTTTCCCTATACAGGCCAGAAATTTCGAAACATGATGCACCAGTATGCGCAGCGTGTTGAGCTAGAAGAGGGCGTGATCCCCGAAGTGCAAGCGTTTATTGACTATGTTTCGAAAGAAGATTATTCTGAGGCACAAGTGGAAGCGGTTATTGCGCGCTATCAGGAACTCAAGGAGCAGTCCAAACTCGGGGAGGCTGCTCAGATGCTCATCGCGGCAGCGACGACCGAATCAATTTTTGCGCAATTTATGCTGGCACGTGAACTTTTCAAAGGGGATGTGCTTCAGCAAAACTACCCCGAATCCTTCACCCAAATCAATCGCCTCGCCGAAGAGGACTATCCTGAAGCTATCTGCGATTTGGGGCAACTGTATGAATACGGCATCGGGATCGACAAGAATAAGAATCATGCGCTTCTGTTATACGAAGAGGCTGCACAGATGGGTGTCAAACGTGCCCAGAAGCATTACGAGCGCCTCAAAGGAAGCAATCCTCTCGAATCAATTAAGTCATTGACCTCTTCCTTGTTTGGCCGAAAACAATAGGCCAATTGCCATGCCGCTGATTGAGCTCTTCTGCTCGCCTCGATGCAAAAGTCATTGAGGTTTCTTCTCTAATCATATATATTCTCTCCATGTATAAGCGTCCATAATCAGGGTTTAACCCCAAGTTGACTAAAATAGTGCCTAAATTTTTAATAGAAGGCAGATGAGTCATGATCACATGGATGCAAAAAAACAACCGATATCTCGTATGGACAATTTGGGTAGCGACCATCGCATTTATCGGCGCCGGCTTTGTAGGCTGGGGGAGTTACAAGTATGGTTCAAAGGCTAGCGCCGTAGGTTCCGTGGGGGACATTGAAATATCCAATGAAAAGCTCAATGTCACTTATCAAAATCTTTACAACCGCTATAATGAAATATTCAAAGGAAAGTTTGATGAAGAACAAGCCAAAAAAATGGGGCTTCAAAAACAAGCTTTTGATTCTTTGGCGTCACAAGCACAGCTGCTGAACCTTGCAAAACAGTACGGGATCGTCGTCAGTGAAAAAGAGTTGGCCGACTACATTGCCGGCATGAAAGGCTTTCAGGAAAACGGTGTGTTTAGTCGCCAGGTCTACAATACGTATCTACAAAATCGACGAATGAAAGTCAGTACATTTGAATCCATTTTGACAGATGAGTTGACAATCAAAAAATTGCTTGACCTGATTGAACATCCAACGGTAGGCTTGGAGCAGGATACCGTGGCATCTGCATTGCGAATTGAAGACAAGATTGCCTACACGGTTCTTTCGCCGGATGCTACAGCGGTTACCCTAAAAGAAGAAGAGATCAAGCAAGCATGGGAAGAGAGCAAAGACTCTTACTTGACCCCTCAAAAATTTTCACTCGAACTTTATTGGAATGACACCAAAGATGTAAACATCACGGATCAGGATATTCAAGAGTTTTACGATAAAAACAGCTTCAATTATATCAATACAGATGGATCGCAGCGATCTTTTGAAAATGCACGAGAGGATGCTGCTAAAGATTTGAGAATCAAAAAAGGAAAGAAAGCCGCCTTGCTTGATTATATCGCACTCAAAAAAGGCAAGAAAAGCTTTGCGGAAAAAAAGACCCTTCCCGTGAATGACCCCATCTTGTCCAGTGATGTCTGGAAAGAGATTGCCTCGAGTCAGGTTGGCACGCTATTGAAGCCCAAAGTCTCCGGTACACGATATGTCACTGTCAAGTTTGTTGAAGTTATTGAGCCCAAGCCTATGCCGTATGACGAAGCCAAAAAAGCAGTCTCTGACCGGTTGCAGCAAACTAAGGCTTTGGAAGCGATGGATCAACGTGCCAAAGATCTCCTCTCGCATGTTGATGAGGCTTCAATGACAACCAGTCAGTTCATTCGACTAACCAAGCCCGTAGCGCTTCTTCCAATGAGTCAAGCCGAAAGTGTACAATTTGTTGACAAACTCTTTACATCTTCAGGAAAAAAAGGTATTATTAGGTTGTCAAAACGTCAGGTTGTTTACAAGATATTGGAGCAAAGAATTGCCCAAGCTGACGCCAACGTCACGTCCAGCGTGAAAAACAACACTGATCAGATAAAAAAGCGTGTGTTCGAAGAAGCTCTTTTCAAGAAGCTCAACGAACAATTTCCCGTCAAGGCTTTCGTAAAAGGACTCTAAATTGAGTAAAACAATCCTCGCAGTTGATATTGGCTCAACAAAAGTAAGTGTGGTCATTGCAGAGGTTGCCGACAACGGAAGTGTCGAAGTAACGGGTCACGGCTTCGCCAAGTCCCAAGGGGTCAAAAAAGGAATCATTACCAACATAGAGCAAGCGGCACGCTCTGTCAAAAAAGCTTTGGCAGACGCACGTCGGATTGCCGGCAACAATGTTTCAGTTGCTACGGTATCGATCTCCAATGCCTATGCCAAGAGTCTTCGCTCTACCGGCATTGTCAACATCCCTCACAAAGACATCTCCCTCAAGGAGATCAATCGCGTGATGGAAACAGCATTGTACAATGCAAATATTCCCAATGAATTTGAAGTCATCCATGTCTTGCCGTATAATTTCAAGGTAGATGACCAAGACTTTATTGAAGATCCATATGGGATGAACGCAAGTCGAATGGAGGTGGATGTCAATATCATTTTGACCCAAAAATCCAGTCTAAGTAATCTTTCCAAGACCATTCGTGCAGCTGGGCTTGAGATCGAGTCTGTTGTCTTGAATAGTTACGCCTCTGCCATTGCGACCATGAACGGCGATGAGCGGGAGCTTGGTGCTGTCGTGATTGACATGGGCGGACAGACGAGTAATATGATTATTCATACTGGAAACTCCATCCGGTTCAGTGATTTTATACCGGTAGGCTCCAATCACATCACCAACGATCTCTCCATGGCACTGCACACGCCGCTGCATGTAGCAGAGCAGGTCAAAATAGAGCACGGCGACCTCATGAACACCAGTACGGATGTTATCGACTTGCCTGTGATTGGTGACGAGAATAACTTTAACGCAATCTCGTTGGAGATTGTTCACAGTGTTGTCTCGGCGCGCGTAGAAGAATTGATGGTGCTCTTGGAGCGTTCATTCTCCAAAAGTGCCCTCGAGGACAAAGTTGGTGCAGGAATTATTCTTGTTGGGGGCATGACCAAGCTAACCGGATTGCGCGAATTGGCACAGGCAGTTTTTCATTCCAAACCTGTGCGCGTGGGACACCCGAGAGCGTTGGAAGGGTTGTTTGACGAGCTGAATGACCCCGCGTTTGCGACCGTTATCGGCCTGCTGCTCTATCGTGTTGGTGAGCATACTCCGTATGAAATGGACAATGCAAAACGTCTTTTGCACAACAAAAAAGAGGACGTCAGCTCCGAGGACGATCTGAGCAATATTCGTTTAAAAGAACAACAAAAAGAATCAAAGGAATCTAAAGGTATATTTAACAATCAGACAAATGATCCGTCCATGTGGGACGATCCAAAAAAAGAACATCACGGAACACCATTTTCTTTGGACGACTTGACACGTCCAGAGCAAGATGGCCAAGGCACGATGAGCCGATTTTCCAATTGGCTTAAACAATTATTTTAACAGGGGGGAATAACAATATGACTGAGGATTTTTTCGACATTGAAGTAGAAAATGTCAACACTTTGGTGCCAGAAGGCGCAAAGATCAAGGCGATAGGTGTCGGCGGAGGCGGCGGCAATATGGTCAACCATATGATTAGCGAAGGCGTGAGCGGTATTGATCTGATTGTGGCCAATACCGACGCTCAGGCACTGGATACTTCCACGGCTCCTTTCAAGATTCAACTGGGCATAAACGCAACACGCGGCTTGGGTGCTGGGATGATGCCAGAAAAAGGACGTGAAGCCGCTCTGGAAAGTTTTGATGAGATCAAGGCGATGCTTGCGGGTTCGGATATTGTTTTTATCTCCGCAGGCATGGGCGGCGGTACGGGCACAGGTGCTGCTCCTATTGTGGCGCAAGCAGCCAAAGAAGTGGGCGCACTGACTATCTCCATCGTTACAAGCCCTTTTAAGTTTGAAGGCCGCAAGCGCACCAAGCTTGCAAAGCTGGGCTTGGAAGAGTTGAAGCGTGAGAGTGACTCTATTGTCGTGATTCCCAACGAGAAGCTTTTGACCATCGTTGAAAAAAACCTCGGCATCAAAGAAAGTTTCCGCCTGGTTGATGATGTTCTCTCGCAGGCTGTTGGCGGAATTTCAAATGTCATTCTCTCGCATGCCCCCAACGATATCAACCTTGACTTTGCTGACGTGCGTACTGTCATGCAGCATCGTGGTCTTGCGCTCATGGGTGCAGGCAGCAGCGTGGGAGCAGATGCAGCGTATGATGCCGCCAAAGCGGCACTTGAGTCCCCCTTGCTGGATAACATTTCTATCAGTGGCGCTATGGGCGTATTGGTACACTTTGATATTCACCCAGACTATCCGATTCTTGAGATCTCCAAGGCCATGGATATTATCGAAGAAAATGCAGACGAGGATGCGGCTGTTATCTTCGGTACGACGACCAACCCAGACAACAATCCGGAGGAAGTCAAGATTACGATTGTGGCTACAGGTTTTGAGGACCCCAATAGCCTCGCCAGTGATCAGGCACAAAAAGCCAAAGATGCAGCCACCCTCATGAAAGAAAACAACCCAGCCAATACACCCGCCCGTCCGGTTGTTCAGCAGCGCCGCCTTGTTGGTGGTGTAGATACAAGCAATGAAGAACTCCTCGACGTTCCTACCTTTTTGCGCAAGCAGATGGATTAATCCCTTCATTCTCTCCCCTCGGATCCCTGCCTAGTCAGCAGAGATCCTTCTTGCTGCCTTCCCCTTTTTGAGTGTAAACCATATTTGGCTACAATGCTTCCATGGAACATTTTATCTCTTATCTCAATCAACAGTTACCTGTAGGGATTATGCAGGCTGCTGTGATGTTGCATACGACACCAGGTCATGTCATTGTTGCCGTTGGACTGCTTGTGGTTCTGATGCTGCTGCGCTTAGTCTTTCGCTATCCGATTCGTACGACAATGAAGCTGGCCCTTTATCTGCGCCGCCGCAAGATCTTTTACCGCTTGCTTTTTTACCGCTATGAAAAATTGGTGCGCCCGTTGCGTTACTGGGTGTACTTGTTTTTTCTGAAAAAAATTCTTGATTTATTTGTCTCTGATGGGACGGCGTGGGTTGCCTTCCTTTTTGGATTGATCAATACCTTTCTGGTCGCGTGGTGGATATATGAGGTGATAAAATTTTTCCTCTATACATCTCTCTCGGTTCGCATCCATCGTCAAGAAGAGGTGCGCAAGGAGCTCTTCAATCTCTTCTTGAATGTGATCAAAATCATGATCGGCGCCATTGTGTTGCTGGTGATTTTGGCAAAAATGGGGATCGACCTGACGGGATTGATTACCTCGTTGGGTATCGGGGGTGTATTGATCGGCTTTACAGCCAAAGATACCTTGACGAACTTTTTTGATTCGATTCGACTGGTCAGTGAGCAAGCGTTTCACTTGGGTGACTGGATCGAGACAAAGGATGTGGAGGGTTTTGTTGTAGAGATTGGTCTAGTAGCAACCCGTATCCGGACATTTGACAATGCACTGGTGACTATCCCGAACTCCAAGTTGGCCAACAGTGCAATTCGTAATTGGTCGGCTCGCCTTGTGGGTCGCCGGATCAAGTTTCACCTTCGTCTACAGTACAGCTACGATACGACAGAGATCGACCGTGTTCTTGTTGAAATCCGTGATATGCTTGAGCATCATCCTGATATTGTCAATGATACTAAATTGCAGCACTTAATCCAGAACAAGCGGACGTTTGAAACAGGTCTTTTTAATATTGAAGACAAATACGGCGTCAAAAAGACTTTGCTGATTTACCTCGATGCGATTGATACCTATTCTATGAATATTTTGGTTTATGCCTTTAGCGAATCGGTGCAGTGGGAAAAATGGTTGAGTGTCAAACAAGACGTTATAAAAAAGATCATCAATATCATAGGTGCTTCTACATTGGAGTTGGCTGTACCGCAACAAGATATACTTGTAAAGAAGCAATATTAATTTAAAGTTTTAACTCTGTCTTATATGTTATCGTAGTACAATACATAAAATATCCATAAAATGGAGTATAAATTTGTCTAGTTGTCCTATATCTGGTGAAATGATTGACGAGCGTGCAGCTCGTATTGTTGGTGTGTTTGTTATGTTTTTGGCCGTTGGATATTTATTGATGGGTTCGGTAGCTTGGTTGTTGCTGTTGAGTTTCGATTTCTATGCACGAATCTACCGTTGCAACTGGAGTATGTTTCGTTGGCTGGCTATGCAGGTACGCCAGCGCTATTTCGCACCCTCTATGGTGGATGCGGCACCAAAGATGTTTGCAGCACGTCTTGGCTTGATCATGTCCGTAGTGGCTACATTGCTGCATGGCATGGGATGGATGGGCTCCGCGCAGGTTGTGATGGTTTTCTTGTTGTCTGCTGCCATGCTTGAATCGGTATTGGGGTTTTGCTTGGGATGCTGGGCATATGGTTTCTGGTCAAAAATTAAGTAGTCCTTCCCTCTAAAACAGTATACTTCGCATTGTAAAATTTTTGCATACTATGCTATATCCAAGGAATGACGCATGAAAATATTGATGAAACGCTGGCTAAAGCTTCCGATGGGAATGTTGGTACTTGTCTCTGCTTTTTCTTACTCGGTTGAAGCAGGGGGCATTGTCTGCTCGAGCGCCCAAGAGGCAACCAATATGATGATAAAATCACAAGTATTTTCAACCAAACTGCAACAAGCTTATTTGGCCAAAAAGAAAATATATGACAAAGCATATGCTGCCTATCGAAGCCAGCCACTAAGGGATTCCAAGGCTCTGGAACAAGTCAATGCGCTGGAGAAGCAAATGGTAGATGCATCTGTCACGTGGATGCATTACACGACAGATACGATAGCTATCGGACGCGTTATCAATCAAAAAGCTTATCAGAAAGCGTGTGACCAGTATGCATCGGTTGCTCAAAAATATGGATTTGATTTGTCGGATCCTTCTGTTTCATTTCAAAAAGTTGGAAATGTTGGCCTTCAAAAACATGCCGGAAAGACGACGCATGTAGCCAACAGTGTTTGTTCACTCAATGATGCAATCGCCTTGAGTTACAAAGAAGAGCATTACATCAAAAAACTTCATAAATACTCTGATGCCAAGAGCCGCGAGTACAATGCCGCGCGCAATGCCGCGCTCCAAAACAGCCGCTTGACCAAAGCCTTGCGACTGCAGCGTGAAGAGATTTACCAGTTGACACACGCGTTTACGGAGGCTTTTAGTCAAAAAGTGAAGCCAAGCATAAGTAGTGGCCATTATGACCTCGCATGCAAGAACTACAAAGAAATTACAAAAGATTTTGATCAGAAGATACTTGCTTTGGAGGCCAAGCAAAAACAGGCTCTTGCAATCTTTCACAAAAATGCCCCTACGGCATCGTCCAAAGCAAGCGATGCGAATCGTAGCAACGTATCAGGCAAAGCACAGGATACATTTGATGGTGCATCCAGGCAAAAATACAACGACATGGTGGATGTCATTAATAACTTTACTCCCAAAGTTCGCAGCAGCTTCAAGACATACGTCCGATCATGTGGTGGCGATGCACACACACGTCAAAAAGCAATGTACAGTACCGTAGGGGGCACCAAAGTCAAACTCCCCAACAGTTATGCTGTGATTGCCTACTACAAAGGCCATTACCGCAAAAGTGCCCTCAAGAGTTTGGATGATGCACTGTCCATTCCTCGCCTTGCCTCGGCGGATGCTGCCATTGGGCACTATAAGGAATGCTTGCTGACGTTTACCAAGCGTTTCAGTGAAGCTTCAGAGTACTATGAGATGAAAGATTATACCGATGATCACTTCAAAAAAGGCGACCAAATGCATGCGCCTCTCGTGCAGGCATATCACGATATGATCGAGGCCGATGATGCACTGCGCAATGTCACGGAGGCTATTGTTCAAAAACAAGAACTAGCAAGAATACAAGCTTACAAGAGCAGCAATCAAATGATGTTTTATTATGTAGAAAAATCAAAATACCTTGCCAAGCGCTATGTCAACTATGCATCTTCCAAGGATGATGCCATGACTCTTGACGCCAAAAAGCTAAGGGGATATTATGATGCTCAGCGGAAGCTCTATGATGAATTCAAGACATACAAATCTACACATGAGCAGGTCTTTGATGACAACAGCAAGTACAAATATTACCTTCAAAAAGTGAGAGACTATCTTGCTATCAGCAAAGAGTTTTATATCCGCGTCAAGAGCAAGAAGCGGTTCAGCAGTGAGGGCGAAAAAGATTTTTTTGCACACCTTCCCCCGCAGGCCAGAGCGGCCATACAGCAAAATCAAGCAGGATCTGTCCCCAAGCTTATCTCGGCCTACAACAGCCTGATCAATGAATACAACGGGCTCAATATGTAGGTCCCGATATCGGGCAACAGCGTCAAATTTCATGGCGTTGTTGCCCGAGAACCCCTCAGCTCCACAGCGTGATATGGAGTCTCTCAGCAAGAACCACTTGCGATCAACAGGTTGGCCCCAGTGATCCACCGATCCCTTGGCCCAATCCTTCCAGTATCAATTGCACCACGCGTGACCGATTAAAAATAATATCCAACAGCATGAGAAAAACTAGCCCCAAATAGACCAGATAGGTGTAACCCAAATAATCACTATATATGATCGTAAAAAACCAGTTTTGCTGAAAGAGATACATGTAGCTGGCTACCAGAGTCGAGACCAGCATGCTAAGCGCAAGGATATCGAGTGCACGTCGATCCTGAGGCTTGAGGAGTCTTAGGGTGATCAGCATCAGGATGATCAGGAGACTGCTACCGAGAAATATGCGAATATCGTGAATTAATTTTTGAATAATATGCATGTATTGATAGCTCATAAAGGCCTCAAGTTTATCTTTTTTCTCTTTGAGGTTGCCAATGGCTCCCAGCAGTATTCCGTGATAAAAATGTGCATATTTCTTGCGGCAGGAGCAGTCTAGGTTTTGCATTTTTGCCATGACATGAGCCAATTTTTCGTCCAGATGTTCTTTGAGGGCCTTTTGATAGTCCGCCAGCTTTTTGGATT
>CAZCAZ010000041.1:0-11974 GCA_964496735.1 uncultured Nitratifractor sp.
GCAATATCGGGCCGGGATTTGCCCGGGTCGGGGTGGTGGAGAATTATGAATTCTTCAGCGATATGGACAAGTTGGTTCTCTCAGTTGGGATGATTCTGGGGCGGTTGGAATTTTATACCGTTGTTTTACTTTTTTCACGGACACACTGGAAACGATTTTGACTGGATGGCCGGCATGGCGAGACTGCACGCTTTTTATAGAGGTATGGAAGATCATTTCCCGTGTTTAAATAATTTCTCTTTGCAGATATTTTGCAGAAATCAGGTGTTTCTTATCCAATAAATAGTACAAATTTATAGAGAGTACACAAATAGAACACTCTATGTCTGCACGGGTTCGTGGAGCACTAGGGTTGTCTGGGGAGTAAAAGATGAAAAAAACACATTCTCTTATTTTGGTTTCTGCTTGTTTATTTGCTGTTGTGGGATGCAATGATGTTCCGATGAGTGACAGAAAGACCATATGGGATCCTATACCTTTTACAGACGCACCGTCCTTGTCGGACGAAGATATCAACGCAGCCATGACGGCCATTAATCAAGCGCGAAGTTCATCACAGCAATGCGGGGGCATCAGCATGGCGGCGGCGCCCAGCTTGCACTGGAGCGTCCCATTGTATCGGGCAGCAGCTGAGCGCAACCAGGATCTTATGGCTAGCAATATCTATATCAACGACAGCCTTGATCATCGGGGCTCAGGAACCAGCAATGACTACACCAAAGTTCAGCAAAATCTTGACCACAAAAGCTACTTTGCTGAGCGTGTGGAGAACAATGGGTATGGCACAGATTGGCAGCGTGTAGGTGAAAACCTTGCATCGCATAAGGATTTAAATACCTCTGCGCAGGTTGTTGCAGAGTGGATGGACAAAACAAAGTCGTGCAAAGAGATCATGGATCCTCGATATCAAGATGTAGGGCTTGCATTGCTCGACAAGGGGGACCCAGGCCATGTCGTGCATCAGTGGGTCATGGTTTTGAGCTATAAAAAATCTTCTGAGTAGGTTTTGTTTATTGTTATTTGATGCTGTCTAATTGGAACATCTTGATGTCCCTCAACCAAAGTGCGAGAGCATTTTGGTTACAATAGATGGATGAATACACTACATACGACCGTTCTTATTACCGGAGCCAGCAGCGGGATAGGGCGAGCAAGCGCTGTGCACTTTGCCCAAAGCGGCTACCGCGTATTTGCAGCCAGTCGTACACCTGATACGCTACGCGATCTCGACCCAAACATCCACCCTGTTTTTATTGATTTGACCGATCCGGAAAGCATTCGCGAGGCGATGGCATCGATCGATGATGTGGATATCCTGATCAACAATGCAGGATACGGCCTGGTCTCTACCATCGAAGAGATGGAAGAGGCGCAAATGCAGGCTCAGTTTGATGTCAATGTTTTCGGGGTGCTGCGGATGACGCAGGCGGTGATACCGCAGATGCGTCGGCGACGCAGGGGTGTGATCGTCAATATTAGCTCCTTTCTCGGGAAAGTTGGCTTGCCATTGTTGACCTTGTACAATGCGAGCAAATATGCGGTCGAGGGGATCACCGACTCCTTGCGCCATGAGCTTCAGCCATTTGGGATACGGGTACATACTGTGATGCCAGGATTTTTTGATACTCAGTTTGCCCGAGGCAATCTCGTGGTCAACGATCAGATTGCCGCAACCGACTCCCCATACGCTCCTACAGTTGCGGCCTTGATACCTCAGATCGTAGAGCAGATCAACCATGGAAACAGTGCTGAAGAGATAGCGCAGTTGCTGGTTGATTTGGTGGAAGATCCTCATGCCCCCATTCGCCAGAGCGCGGGTGATCAGGCACGCAAATTGATCCCTATGCGCCAAGAGCTTAGTGATGAAGATTTTGAGCAGAGAGTGCGTGAGTATTATGGTTTGGCATAATGGAAAGTTTCTTCTTTAATATCTCAGAATACAATTTTCAGACACAAATGCTGCATGAGGATACGCAAGAATACATTCGGCGTACGGATATCTCCAATGGGCTTGTCTTTGTGGAGGCATCCTTGCTTAGAGGTCAGACGATCATACGGATTGACGGCCTGGATCGTATGGTGATGGCTGTGGTCGCCTTTTCAGGACAGCTGATTGTTGGCAACACTCATGAGGACACATCATTGCGTGTTGACGAGGGAAAGATTGCTATCCTCCATGCGGCGAGGCAGAGCATGGAGCTGCAAGCAGTTCCTGCGCAACATGCCAAAGCCATCGCGCCAAAGCTATCACGTATTTTTATCCTCTTTGTTTCGGATTTTTTTCTCAAGCGATACCGCAGTGATCGTGCGCACGATCCGATCGATTATCTGTACTATCGTATGCGAAATGGTCATGGCGTACACCATGTCTTTTCTCATCCGATTGATGCCCTGAGCCGTCATCTTGTTGAAAAGCTATTGAAGCTGCAATCGCGTACCATGGCAGGATTGCGCGCAGAACATATCGCAGTGGAGTGGCTGTTGCAGCAATTGGACCTGCTGGACATTGCTACTGAGGGGGTTGATGATGAACAGCGAGCACTGGCACAGCATGCCAAAAATATCCTACTGGAGCATTATGCCCATCCGCCGACTATTCCGGATCTTGCCCGAGAATGTGCGACCAACGAAAGCACGCTCAAGCGGGTTTTTCGCCTCGTATACGGGACGACGATCCGTCACATGACGCAGCGCCTGCGACTGCAAGAAGCCAACCGCCTTCTGCAGGAGCCCGAGGCATCGGTGGGTGCAGTTGCGGCGCAGGTGGGGTATCGCCATCAAGGGTACTTTTCCAAACTCTTTTTTGACCATTATGGTTTTTATCCGAAAGATTTGGTGTATTCCTCCCGTTTGTGATCAAGATAATCCCGTTTGTGCCTAAAACAGATTGCAAAATCGCAGCAAAGTGACTATACTCATCCTAGCGGCAACTTTGAAAGTTTCCGGTAATGGAGGTACGCATGAATTTATGGAAAAAGCATCCGGTTTTGATCGTGTCCGCGGTGACATTGTTGTCCTATATGGCACTTTTTTATATCCCCAAAAAGCCAGTACCAATTTGGACAGACAAGCAATTACGTCATCAGGCACTCACACATGGCATGCAGCCTGTCCCTGCAACATACAAACAGCTTCTTGCAGTAGTTGATAACCCAGCCAACCCCATGAGTCGCGACAAAATTGCATTGGGTAAGCGACTCTTTTTTGATCCGATTCTTTCACGTGATCGGACGATCAATTGTGCTTCGTGCCATCTTCTTGAAGCAGGAGGGGACGACAACCGCCCGACGGCCATTGGGTATCACGGGCGTGCCAACCCTTTTCATCTCAATAGTCCGACGGTGCTCAATGCTGCCTTGGAAAAATACCAATTTTGGGATGGACGAGCGCCCACAGTCGAGGAGCAGGCTGGCGGACCGGTACAGGCGCCTTTCGAGATGAATCTGACACCCAGGGAAGCGGTCGAGCGTGTCGGAAGCGATCCCTCATATCGTCAAGCATTTGATACGGTATTTGGTGAGCACAATGTGACGTTTGAAACAATCCGTTTGGCCATCGGAGCGTACGAGCGTACGTTGCTGACTCGAGGGGCGTTTGATCGCTTTCTCGAAGGGGACAACACCGCCATGAGCGCCAAGGCCAAACGGGGCATGACTCTCTTTGTTGCCAAAGGGTGCAAGGGGTGCCACAGCGGCATGGGGGTGGGTGGAGAACATATGGAGCAATTTCCTGTACGTCGTTCATGGAAGGAGAATCTCGGGTTAGGGTTTTCACCCTCTTTGCACATCAGAAACAACCCTTATCCCTTTCCTGATCTTGGACATTTTCGTGGGCGAAATGGTGCCCGGTGGTTTCGAGTGCCGCTTTTACGCAATATCACCCGAACCGCCCCTTATTTTCACAATGGCAGCATCAAGAAACTCGAAGAGGCAGTACGGATCATGAGCAAATACCAAATCGGAGATGAGTTTAGCCCCAAGCAGATCGATGAGGTGGTAGCATTTCTCAAGACCCTAGAAGGAAAATTGGTTGACTATACTGAAGCACGTTGATGAATTATTAATCAGCGCGCTTCGCCATAACCCAATAAAAGAAGAAAATTGATTATATTTTAATCAAATAACATTTATAAATTCACAATATATTTATCCCATCTATTGCAATCCTTTGATAAAATAACTATTACATTTACTTAAATTCAAAGGAGAGGAAATGACATTTGCAAGTTCCATTGAGCTGCTATCATTCCACAACGTGGCGTACACCATTTATGCCGCTTTGATCATATCGGTCATTGCATGGTTTGGGTACAATTTGACGCGGCCGGAAAAAGCCAAGTCAGTAGTCCGGGTCCCATTTTATACTTATATTGGGTTTCTTGTGGCGATGGGGGTAGGGCACCATATCTTCACATACAATACTATTCCGTGGGTTTCAGAAGACATCATGCGTCATGAGATCAAAGCCGACGCTGAGTACAAATTTGAAATCGCAAAACATCAATGGATTGGCCTGCCCAAAAAGATCACCGTGCAGTGTGGCCAAAAGATCCGTTTCGATGTGCGCAGTCGCGACCTTGTGTATGGATTTGGCCTCTTTCGTCAGGACGGCTCGCTTGTGACACAAATGCAAGTCAATCCTGGTACCGACGTCAACGGGATACTCGATAGCAATGATTTGCTCTGGACGTTCAACCATAACGGCGTATTCAATTTGACCTCTACGGAATATTCTGGCCCAGGACAGTACTCGGAAGATGGCAAAAAAGATTTGATGCTCGTGAAAAATTTTGTCGAAGTGGTCGGCTGTAAAGAAGGGGGTACAAAATGAGCTTTATGAAACATTTGGTTCACGGGACGGATTTTGATGCGGACAGCTTGAACGCTTTGCAAAAAGTAACACTCAGGGCTGTTGTGATGAGTTTTCTTTTTTACGGTTTGGTGGCGATTGAGGGGATGATTATGCGACTGGTAGCCACGGGACCAGCCAATCCACTGCCGGAGATGTTCAGCCATCCGTCACATTATTTTTCGATCATGACGGCTCATCCGATCGTGGGGATCTTCGGGTCGACCTATCAGTTGGTTTTTGCCGCTTTTATGTTCCTGGTTCCTTTCTTGACCAAAAAGCCACTCTATAGCATCAAGCTTGCCAACTTTGTCTGGTTTGCGATTACGATCGGGACAGCGCTAGCATGGTTGGCAGCTTTTGTTTGGGAGTATGCGCCTCTGTACACGCTGTATTGGCCTTTGCCTGCCGACACTCAGCAGTTTCAGGTGATTGGGGGGATTGTCTTTATCGTCGGTGTTGCGTTGATCATGATCGGAACCCTTGGGTTTATCTACAACATCTATGCGACGATTTTTCAGCGTGTGGGCGTCGATGCAAACAAAACAACCAAAGAACTCCTCATCTCAGGATTTGGTATTGATGGGATGCTGAACCTTTGGCACAAGCTTACGGGCAAGCCACCGTACTCCAAGGAGCCAGCATTGGCCTTGCCGGTTGTGGCTATTTTCCGGGGGACAGTTGACACCTTTTTGGATGCCATTGTGATTTTGGGAGCGGGCATTTTGGTCTTGGTTTATTTGATCTTTGATGCGTCAGGCAGCCCATTGGATGTGGGCGCTATTGATGCACTGCTGTACAAAAATTATTTTTGGTGGGGTCTGGATTTGGTTGCGGATGGTCTGGTGCTGATCTATGTGGCGGGCAGTTGGTATTTGTTGGCGACACTGATTACGGGACAAAAGCTTTTTATGGAAAACGTTGCTCGTGCGGCATTGATGCTTGAGCTTCTTGTGTCTTGGATGGTATGGTCGCATCATCTCTTGGCAGATCAAGGTCAGCCTGAGATGATGAAACTGATCTCCGGGGAGATGGTGACCGCATTTGAACTTTTGACTCAAGGCTTGGCCTTGTTTATTACGTTGGTGACACTCTGGAAGGCTCGCCCACTCAAGATGACACCTCCGCTGGCGTATCTTTTGGGTGGCCTGATTGGCTTCGGCCTTGCTGTGCCTGCTGCAATTATTCAGGCTGATATGGGCATGAACCGCATCCTTCACAACACACAATGGATCATCATGGCACACGTGCATATCGCATTGATTGTCGGCCTTTATATGACCTTGTACAGTGCGCTGTATGTCCTTTGGCCGATTGTGACAAACAACACAACGCTCTACAGCAAAAAACTCACTTGGATCCATTTTTGGCTGTATCTTGTCGGAGGAGTTGGTATGGGTGCCTTCGGGGGAATGGCAGGGCTCGATGGCATGCTGCGACGTCACCTCTACGTCAATGGTGAATTCAATACATGGATGATTTTGGCTGCCATAGCAGGCAGCATGGTGTTGATCGCCTGGTTTCTCTTTTTGATGAATATTGTACTTTCTGTAGGCATCAAGGGGCTTATTGGTATCTTTATGCCGGCCAAGGATCCCACAGCATCCTACGGTATTGAGCCCGAAACAATCGCAGAAGACCACAAGGCATGATGATCTTTGGGGCGCAGATATGACGTATCTTCCTCGTGTTGCAGCCGAGATCAAGCGTGTCGGCCTCTATGATCTTGTGCTTCAGGATGCCCAGAAGATCGCTGGCAAGAATCAACTCAGCGAAGAGGAGATTCTTGCCATCCTAGTGGAATACCCTGAGATTCTTGTAGCCTACAAACAAATCAATGTCGAATACAATGTAAGCAATATCCATCTCAAAAACATCGACCTATCTGCTGTGCCAGAATCGTGCCACGATGCGGCCAAGACGATCAACGCACAGTTGGATCATATGCGAGAGATCGAGAAGTACACATTGGATTTTGAGCAAAGTTCGGTCTTGGTGATCATCTTCTCAATTGAGTTTTTTGTCCTTTTTTCTGTGCAATATTTTATCGTCTTGTTGAATCTGAAGGCATGGCAGGGATATATCTACAGCCTTTTTGGACTCTCGATTGCCGTCGCGTGGTGGTATGCCAAAAAAGCACAACGAACATTTGCCAGAAATCGCACTCTTTTTGAAGAAAAATATATAGAAATTCTTCGTGAAATTTCCCAACTCGAAGCGAAGGGTTGCTTGAAAAAAAGCGATTTAATCATCACGGAGTGTGAAGACCATGCTTGATGCTATCCATATCGAGTATGTCTGGAGCCGTGAGAATATCGTAAAGCTCTTCGATTCTTCTTATCGATACTTTTTCTCTCACTCTTCCCGACGGTATATCGGCTGGTTTTTTATCGCGCTTGTGCAGTTTGGGGTCGTAGCTGCCCTCAAGCAGGGGTCGGTCGGCTTGTTGATGTTTTCGACGCTGGGTCTGATCTATTGGTACGTGGGTAAGCGCTTTGTTGCCCGTCGACGTGCCTTGGCTTCATGGGAAGCCTCTCCCTTTCGCGACAAGCCCATTGTGATTCTCGCCAACGACGATGGGTTGACTATTCGCAGTGATCAGGAGAGCACACAATGGAGTTGGAATGACATAGGAGCGATTGCGGCCATTGGTGATGATGTGGTGGTTTTCCATTCACGTCATGCTCATTATATTCCCGAGGGCGGCTTTGCCTCGATCGAGGAGAAGAGCCGCTTCAAGACCTTGGCCAGAGAGCATGGGAAGCTTCAGGCGTGATCGATTATATTTACATTGGATTGATCTCTTTGTTTGTCGTGGTGTTGTTGGTGGTGGGCTTTGTGATGGATCGTGAAGAAGAGGAAGAATAGGGTTTGAGAAGTCAAACCTACGCTCTTGCTCTAAGTCAACTCTCCAAAAACAAAATAGTGGTACCATCACCTCACTACATTCCAAAGGGGTCCACCATGCGAAGCATTCTTGCACTTTTTGTGATGCTTGTTGTATCGACGACGTCCTTGTGGGCGGTCAGCGGCAAAAAGGTCTTTGAGACCTATTGTTGGGGTTGTCACCATCAGACGGCCGTTGCGTTTGGTCCTCCGTTTGCTGAGATTGCAGCCAAGCGGGATCTGGCGACTATCCGTGCAATGATCACTGATCCAGAAGCAGTCTCCAAAACCTTAGGATATCGGCGTAATGCCATGCCAAAAATCCAGCTCAACGAGGATGAGATGCAAGCCATCACCCACTATATCCTCAGCTATAAACCCAAGACCAAATCCAGCAAGGCGGTAAAATAATGTTTCGACTCTCCAATCTCCTCAAAAGCGTAACCGAGGGCAAAAAGGCGCGAGTACTCGATGGCAGCATTGCGATCTGGAACTTTACCAACCGATGCAATCTTAGCTGCTTGCATTGCTATTCGCGTGCTGATCTTGACTCAGAAGACGCACTCAGCACTGAGGCGATTATGGACACCCTCCCCAAGCTCAAAGCCAACGGAGTGAAGTTTCTCATCTTCTCCGGTGGGGAGCCGCTGACGCGCAAGGACATCTACGATATCGCTGCCGCATGCAAGGCAATTGGGATCGTGACATACCTCTCCACCAATGGCCTTTATGTCAAGCACTCCAATGCGGAGAAAATTCTCGACACCTTTGATTATATCGGGATCAGTATTGATGGCAGTCCTGAGGTGCACGATGCCTTTCGAGGTCTCAAGGGGTCCTTTGTCGAATCCATGAAGGCCGTCGACCTTCTCAACAGTTACGGCCGCACCAAAGTAGGCATTCGTTTTACGATGACCAAGGACACTTACGATGATCTAGCCTTTATCTTTGAATTAGCCGAAAAGCACAACATCCCAAAAGTCTATATCTCACATTTGGTCTACAGCGGTCGTGGACTGGACAATTTAGAAATGGATCTGACCAAAGAGCAGCGCATCAAGGGCGTTGATTACATACTGGACAAAGCCTTTGAATATCACGAGAGTGGCCGAGATATCGAGATCGTCACGGGCAATATGGAGATGGATGCGATCCGTTTTTTGGAGCGTTTTAGTGCAAAATATCCTGAACATTCCGAGGAGATGGAACGCCGCCTTCTCGACTGGGGCGGCAACAGCGCTGGACGCAAACTCCTCAATATCGATTCAGAGGGCAACGTCAAGCCTGATCCGTTCTTTCCGCTGAAGATCGGCAATATTCTCACGCAGGATTTCAGTGATATATGGACGAATGATCCGGTCGAGGTGCTGGATAAGCTCCGTAATCACCCCCGTGATCTCAGCGGTCGCTGTGCTGCATGCCGCTACCTCCCTATCTGCAATGGCGGTAGCCGCAGTCGAGCCTATGCCATCCACGGGGATCTGTGGGCAGAAGACCCGTCGTGTTATTTGACCGACGAAGCAATCATGAATTAAGGAGCAAACATGGTTTATCTCACCGGTGCCGGACCTGGCGACATTGAATTGCTGACCGTCAAAGCATTGCGGGTGATCCGTGAAGCTGATGTGATCATTTACGATCGCCTCGCCAATCCTGATATCCTCGCCGAAGCCAAAGACGGCTGTGAATTTATCTACGTAGGCAAAGAGGATAGTCACCATACGCTGCCACAAGAAGAGATCAATGAAGTGATCTACCAAGCCGCGCTCAAATATCAAGCGGTTGTCCGCCTCAAGGGGGGCGATCCTTTTGTCTTTGGCCGTGGGGGCGAAGAGGGGATTTACTTGAAGGAGCGTGGCGAATCGTTTGAATTTATCCCAGGAGTTACTTCAGCAATTGCAGTGCCTGAGTATGCTGGCATCCCGGTAACTCATCGAGGAATTACGGTGAGTTTTCGCGTCGTCACTGGGCATGAAGCAGCCAAAGGAAAAAGCCAAATACCTTGGGAAAATTACAAAAGTGACGATACGATCATTTTCCTCATGGGCCTGCATCGGCTCGAGACCATTGTGCGTAAACTTATCGAGATTGGCAAGCCGGCCGATTTCCCCATCGCGGTGATCAGTCGAGGCACCCGACCTGATCAGCAGACGGTTGTGGGCACCTTGTCGGATATTTATGAACAAGCCCACGCTCTCCCAACTCCGGCACTGATCGTTGTGGGGGAGGTCGTTCGACTTCGTGAGCAACTCAGCTGGTTTGAGGCATAGATATTTTTATTAATTCTTTTAGTGGGCTTAGGATTTAATTCTCTGTGCTATAATCCCTTTTGCTATTGATTAAGATCAAGTTTTTCAACAGGGGTACGTATGCATCAATTCGGAGACATTCAACTCTTTTCCAAGCTCAGCGAGGACAATCTGGCACGTTTGCGTGATCAGGCGATTGTCAAAAATCTGACTAAAGAGAGTATTGTCTTTTATGAAGGCGACGAGAGCGAGCATATATTTGTCTTGCTGGATGGAACCGTCAAGCTTTATAAAACTTCCCCCAAGGGTTCGCAGATACAGATCAACCGTTTTGATGCCCCGGCCGTGATCGGAGAGTATGCATGTTTTGAGCAAGTGCCGTTTCCGGCAACCTGTGAGTTTCTTACCGATGGGAGAGTTGCCAAGGTGCCTACAGCATATGTGTTTGAGTCCCTGCGCGAAGAATCATTTGCCCTTGAGATGATCAAGTCCCTGACAAGCAAGGTTATGATCCTCTCGTCGCTGGTTCACAAAGAGACGATCTATTCCTCTGAAGCCAAAGTGGCCAAGATGCTACTGGAGAATGTTGAGATTTTCTACAAGCTCAAGCACAATGAGATTGCATCCATCCTCAACATCACCCCCGAGACCCTTTCGCGTATTTTGAAAAAATTCAAAACAAAATCGCTCGTTGAGGGTCTCAAAGAAGGAAGAATACGCATCCTTGACCCCGAAGGGCTCGATGGCGTGATCGAGACCAACAAGGTCCTAGACTGCACCAACTGTATCGCTCATTTCAAGAAAGACATTGGATACGAAGAGCCCCAATAATCACCTGCACTGCTTTGCATAGCTGGGGCAGCGTCAGTGAGGAAGCCTGATAGTAAACTGGGCTCCATTTTTGATATTTTCTGCACGGATTTCCCCTTGAAATTTGCTCTCAATGATTAATTTTGACATATAGAGACCAATGCCCGTGGATGGGGTTGCCTTCTTGCTTTTGAATGGCTTGAAAATATCATCAATCGGGTCGATTTGGATGCCACCGACATTGTCGCGGATCGTCAAGACGATATCCGAAGCAGTATCATATAGGCTGAGGTGGATGACGGCATTTGTGATGTGCCGGTTTCGGACGATATCAATAATATTTTGCAGTACAGAAAGGATGACTTGCGCTAAGGAGTTTGGGTTGCCATGGATAATAATCTCAGAGTCAATCTCCCGAGAAAAGGTAATTTGATTCAAGTCGAGTACGGATTGGATGATGTTGGCTACTTGGTGGATGGAAGTGCTAGGGTTGAAGTCGGTGTTTTTGGAGCTCTTGTAAAAATTTTGAAAGTTAGTGATCGTCTCTGACATAAATTGGATAATATCCTCGTTTTTACTGAGGACTTCGACTAGCTCAGGATCGCATTGGGTCGTTTTGAGCTTTTTCATGGCGTAGATGCAGTTGAAATTGAGCTCAGAAAGCGGTTGGCGCCATTGGTGGGCGATGATGGCGATCATCTCCCCCAGCGCAGCAAATTTGGCCTGCTGCTGCAAGAGCTGATCGTTGAGCCGTTCCTGCGTGATATCTTGAACGTTGGCGACGATGGCGATATTCTCGACATCATGTGTCGTCCCGAAAGAAACCCGAGCCGGGAAGACTTCCCCCGCTTTATTCGTCGCCTCCAGCTCGATGACCGTCCCGTCCTCATGGATATTCAATGCTTTCAAAAAGCCGGAAACCCCTTCATTGCGCAGCAGATGGTATTCGTTGGGGAATATTTTCCCGAAATGCGACTGACGGAGCATTTCGCGTTTGCTGTGACCGAAAATCTTCTCCGCCATGCGGTTATAGGTCTGGATCAGCAAATTGCGGTCGAGGGTGATGATGGCATTGGTGCTCGATTCGATCACGGCATTGGAATAGTCTTTTTGCGCGAGGATATCGCGGGTGTATTGGCGAATACGTCGATTGGCCGGCATGAAGATAAACAGGGCTTCAA
>CAZCAZ010000042.1:0-11896 GCA_964496735.1 uncultured Nitratifractor sp.
GGCTCAGTGCTTCCATGTCGCGCCGAAACGACCGAATCGTCCACATGGCGATCCCTCCGATCCCTGCCGCGGAAATCCCCATGAGCACCAACACTCGCCCGTCGTCCAGCCACAGATACCCTGCGGCGGCGATGACGCTCAGAAGTGCAAGCATCAGCCACAGGGAGGATGAAAACGAGCGATCATGTCTCATCGGAGCCGGTACCCTTCGCCTCGAATGGCGGTGATGTAATGGCGGGTTTGGTCGGGATCGATTTTGGCCAGCAGGCGCTTGATGGTGACAGTGACGGTTTTGCTTTGAGCGGAGGTGCCGCTCCCCCAGACACCGGCAAGGAGTTGCTCTCGGCTGAGAGTGCTCTCCGGATGCCGGAGGAAAAAGCGCAGCAGATCAAACTCCAGACGGCTCAAATCCACCGGCCGGCCGGCCACCGTGCAGGTGTGGCGGGTCGGGTCAAGCATGATCTCACGGTGAGAGAGCTTCTCTCCCCGGCTGCGCCGCAGGATCGCCGCGACCCTTAGCAGCAGTTCATTCATATTGAACGGTTTGGTCAGGTAATCATCGCCCCCGAGGAGAAACCCCTCTTCGATCTCCTCGGCCTGATCGCGTGCAGTGACGAAGATTACCGGGAGGGTGTACCCCTGATCGCGCAAATGCCGGACAAACTCACTCCCCTCAACTCCGGGAAGGTTGCGATCGACGATCATCAGATCGACCACTTCCTCCGCGAGCAGATCCTCTACCCGTTTGGTGGAGAGAAAACCCGTGACCGTATAGCCAGCCTTGCTGAGGTGGTACTCCTCCAGCTCAAGCAGATCAGCTTCGTCTTCGATGATGAGGATGTGTGATGGCTCCATTTTCTCTCTTCGGAGGATATTAGGTCTGTATGTCGGTGTATGTGACAAAGGAAGGATTAGTCACTCGTGATTGGCCGTAGCTACTGCCTTGATCATCTACGCGACCAAGAGAACGCCTATCTTCGTAGGTTACTGTGGCCAAAACTTTTGAATGGATTATGCCATAAATGGTATTAAGACCCAAGATAGATGGCGTACTTATTCTTATTCGGAAGAAACTCTTGAAAGTGCAGTGCTTATCCCGTAAAAGGTAGCTAACATGGAAGGTCAAACGCCTTCATGTTGCTGCAATGCTTGCCTCAGATCTTTACTCGAAATAATTTCAAAATGTTGTTCAATTTTATCTATCAAGTGTATTCTGATCAATAGCACTATAGTCATTTAATTTTTTATACAAAGCTTTATAGTGCCGCATTTCTTCGTGTGATGTTTTTATTTTTGACCCTTGTCCTTATTTTGACACTCTATTTATCAGTGAGGGAAAGTGACCCACTGCTACTGTATCATCTTAATTGGCAGTATATCCATTCCGTCCTGATATTTCCAAAAATGAAGAAAAAATAAAAATTTACTACGAAAAGTAAAGCAGCAACGCCGCCCCTAGGATGATCCGATAGATACCAAACGCGTTAAAAGTAAAACGCTGGAGGAAAGAGATGAAGAGTTTGATCGTGATCCAGGCGACGACGAATGCGACGAGAAAGCCCACCAAAAAAGCCCCCCAGTTGGCATGGGCGAATTCGTGGTAGTGTTTGAGGAGGTCATAGCCGCTGACGGCTGCCATGACCGGGATGGCCAGCAGGAAACTGAATTCGGCTGAGGTCTTGCGGTCCAGACCGGCGAGGAGTCCGCCGATGATGGTCGCTCCGGCGCGGGAGGTGCCGGGGATCAGGGCGGCCACCTGGGCGATGCCGATCCAGATAGCCTGCTTCCAGCTGACAGCCTCGACATTGGTGGTGCGGATGGCTGCTTCTTCCTTGTAAAAATACTCCACGACCAAAAAGATCACCCCCCCGATGATAAACATCCACGCTACCACCGGCACACTAAAGAGATCCTTGATCGGATGGCGAAAGACAAAGCCGATTGCCCCCAGCGGCAGAAAAGCGACGATGAGTTTCTGCCACAGCACGACCCGTCGGGGACTGAGCTTGTCTCGATAGATGAGGATCACGGCCAAAATCGCGGCAAACTGGATGATCACTTCGTAGGCCTTGGTCAGATCGTTCTCGGCCACACCGAGGAATTGGGAGGCGACGATCATGTGGCCGGTGGATGAGATGGGGAGAAATTCGGTAAATCCTTCGATGATACCGATGATAATGGCCTGGAGCATGTCCATAAGGAAATCCTTTGCAGTGAAGTGAATGAGGGATTGTACCTTGATCGTTTTCAGGATTGGCTTAGCAGTCTTTGTGGACGCGGCTACTTTGTCAGCAGAAAAATATTGACAATCAACATCAGCATAAAGCCGATTTTGCATAGCAAAAGGGGCTTGCGCTCCACCAAAGACGTGCTGGGATCAAAGTAGGGCTTGACCGTATCAGGATGGTCGAGATCGTAGACGCATTCGGAGTAGTTGCGGTAACGTTTGGTCGGATCAGGATCGACCGCATGAAGGATTACTGAGTCAAGCCAAGCGGGGAGGGTGGGGTTGAGTTGGTTGGGGTGGCGAAGTGTCGCATCAAATGTCGGGGTCTGGAAAGGCTCAATGGATCCAAAAGGGAGAGAACGTGTGAGAGATTCGTAAAGAGTGGCTCCGATGGCGTAGATCTCGCTCTGCTCGGTTATGGGGGCTTTGGCAAAACGTTCGGGAGCAAGGTAACTCGGTGTTCCAGCACGAGAGGCAACGCTGTAGGCTTCGGTGATGCTGCCAAAATCGACCATCTTGAAGGTAAGTTTGTCGTACCGACGAATGGCGAGAATATTGGCCGGCTTGATGTCGCCATGGATGAGGTTTTTTCGGATGAGAAACTGCGCCATTTTGAGGAGAAAGCGTGCCAAGGCAATCCCGTCATCGACGCTGAGCGGCCTTTTGGCAATAAGCTGATCCAGGGGTGTGCCGTCGATGTAGCGCATGATGTAGTAGCGGTGGGTTCGGTGACGGGGGATGACGGCTTTGGGAAAAAAGCCCGCCTTGAGGCGGCGCGCATTCCAGGCTTCTTGGACAAAAAAATCGAGATGGGCATCATCCTCTGTCACCTCAACCGGTGCGAATTTGATGACATAATCCACCCCCCGTTTGGAGACGTGCCAGGTGCGCTTGTTGGGAGCAAGTGGCCTCAATAGACGGTAGCCATCGATCAGGTCACTCTTGTGATAGTGCTCTTGGACGGTTAGGGGGGCTTGTTTGAGTTGAATGCGTGGATCGATATCGCGGATATACAAGGTCAGTGCAGAGGTATCATCGGGCAGATCGTCTTTGTGTAAGCGACTGGCCGTGCGTACAAGCATGGAGCCTCCCAACGGCATCTGCGTGACGAGCGTCTCGACATCAAGTTCTCGATACAGCCCATCACTGCAGAGGAGAATCTGATCACCGGAGCGAATCAGATTTTCGAAATAATAGGGCGTGACGGAATGGTGAATCCCAATGGCTTGCTCCAGTGGGCTGTCAAGATCTGATGGGTCGGTGACGTGATCGTGAGAGAGCTGGGTCAGCTGGCCATCACGCAAGAGATAGATGCGGCTGTCGCCTACGTTGGCACCGTAGAGGCGATTCCCCTCGATGATGGCAAGTGTTAAGGTGGTGACGAGTTCTTCGCGACCGTAGTCATCGAGTGACTCCGTGTAGAGGATATGGTTGATGCTTTGGATGAAGTGGCGGATGGATTTTTCAAAACTCCAACTGGCTGGTTTGTTTCGCAAGGCATCTACGAGAAATTGGGTCGTGCGCTGTGCCGCTTCTGCGCCCTGTAATGCAGAACCGACACCATCACACAGTACGGCGACGGTACGACTCTCCTGAGCTTTGACATCCCAAAAATCATCTCCGGTTAGTTGCGCGCCTTTGGCAAGAGTGAGTCCAGATGTTTCTATGGTATGTTGAGGCATGCACGCTCCTTGATCCGTGTGGGCATAAAAGGGATTATATCATACCGCCGGCTTGGACACCCCAGGTGGTGCGCCAGCGAGTTTTGACCATGCCCAGACCTACAATAGCCACCAGCACGACAGAGGCGAAGATCAGAAAACCCACTGTGTAGCCGTCAAATGCCCCCTTGCTCCAGCCCAGTGTCTTGATAAGTGCTGTGCCGCCGAGCCCGCCTGCGCAGCCGACAATACCCGTCATGATCCCGATATCGCGTCCGAAGCGCTGCGGCACGAGCTGAAAAACCGCGCCATTGGCCATACCAAGGCTAGCCATGATCAAAAATAGCACGCCAATCGCTGCAAAAAATGGCAACGACACCAGAGAGAGAATGGCTGCAAGAAGGGTCACGGAACCGTAGAAGAGATACAGAGCCCTGATCCCTCCGATCCGGTCGGCAACGCTTCCGCCTACTGGGCGGAGTACGGCTCCAGCAAAGATCGTCAACGCCCCGAAGTATCCTGCGATCACCTTGACATTGGATTCTCCGAGAATGTCGAGGCCGAAGGCAGACATATCGGCTTGGTAGCTGTTCATTAGGTAGACTTTCATGTATCCGGCAAAGCCAACGAAGCCACCGAAGCTGATCGCATAGAAAAGGTTGAACCACCACGTGTCCTTGTCTCGAAGGAGCTTGAGGTAGTCCGCTATCTTTTTGGGGCGGGATTTGTAGACAGAATGGGGAGCATTTTTAGCCAAAAAAGCATAGGCAACAAACACGATAATAGCCATCACCGCTCCTACACCAAAGACCGATTCCCACCCCCATTTTTCAGCGATTTTTGGCGCAAAGACAAAATCAAGCACTACCCCAATGTTGCCGGCACCCGCGATACCGAGTACGACGCCCTGAAGCTTGGGGGGATACCATTGTCCCGCCTGGGGTAGTGCAACAGCAAAAGATGCCCCAGCAAAACCAAGTCCGAGTGCGACAATGAGGAGCTGGTGGTACGTGATCTCGCTTCCTAGAAAGTAAGCGATTAGCAAAGCAGCGATGACGAGTGCCTGAGAGGTGAGTGCGGTGAGCTTGGGGCCAAATTTATCTACCCCAAAACCGAGTACGATCCGCAAAATTGCTCCCGAGAGGATGGGGAGAGAAAGAAGGGTTGCTTTTTGTCCTGGGCCTATGACTTCCCCATGTTCAGCCAGAGCCTGAGCGATCTCGGTAGAGAGAGGTCCAAGCATCGTCCAGACCATGAAACTCATATCAAAATAGAGAAAAGCCATAAAAAGCGTTGGTGTGTGCCCTTGACCTTTGAGGGCTTTTAGATTTGCCATGGTGTATTGTCCTTGTTTTAGTGAGAGAATTATAATGGATTTTATCTAGAATATGCTCATTAGTATGATTAAATTTTAATCATAAAAAAGGATATATTGCATACATCTTCTACTATAATAGCGCCAATACTCAAGAAGGCGATACACAATGACATACAACGATTCTTCACAGATATTGGCCGAAGCCAAAGCAAAACGGAGTCACAAAATCAACAAGGTAGAAACCACCAAGCAATCCAAGGATCCCATGGAAGTTTATGCTCGCCTTGAGGAGATTGCTGCAGGAGGTTACGAGCAGCTGGACAAAGCCGATAGCTCCTACTTCCTCAAGTGCTTTGGGCTGTACGATAAAGGAGAGGATTTTATGCTTCGTGTTCGGGTGCCTGCTGGTCAATTAAGTCATGAGCAAGCACGGCGTGTGGGAGAGGTCGCTCGAGATCATGGGCGGGACTATATCGACCTCTCGACTCGGATGCAGTTTGTCTTGCGCTACATTGCGATTGAAGACATCGCTGTGGTGTTGGGCAAGCTTAAGGAGGTGGGATTGAGCACGTTTCAGACGGGAGTGGACAATCCGCGCAACGTCGTCGCGGACCCGCTTGATGGGCTTGCGTATGATTCGGTGATCTCGACGCAGTCGATTGTTGAGGAGCTGGAAGAGCTGTTTATTGAAAAAGCGGAATGGGTCTCTGCGCTGCCGCGCAAATTTAACACCGGTATCCTAGGTTCTATGGCCAACACGTGCAATATCTACGGACACGACTGTGGTTTTGTCCTGGCACAAAAAAACGGCGTGTTTGGCTTCAATGTTTATCTTGGTGGAAAGGTAGGCAAACAGGCTCAAGATGCGGATTGTTTTATCACGTCGGATGAGGTGCGGCCTTTTTATGGTGCGCTTCTTGAGCTATTTCGTGATTTTGGCTACCAAGATAATCGCAATAAGAATCGACTCCACTTCCTTATCCAGGATGTAGGACTCGAGACAATCATTGCAGCGATTTTGAAGCGGAGTGGACTCCATCATAACTCTGCAGGTATGGAGATGGTCAATGCCCGATCAATGGGAGCGGCATCAGGAAAAATACTGTTGCGCGATGGGAGTTTTGCTTGGCGGCTCGTTGTACCTTCCGGCGTCTTCAGCGGTACGGAACTGATCGAGACTGCCCGGCAGGCTCAGACGTATGGCAGGGGCAAGTTACGCCTGACCTATGATCAAAATATATACATCATTGGGATACAACCTGACCAAGTAGATGCTTTTGAATCGACAGAGTTTGTGCGTACGTACGATGCCTATCAGAGCGTATATTTCCAAGATATGATAGCATGTGCAGGAACCCATACATGCTCCTTTGGTGTGATCCCCAATAAGCCTGATGCAGCTGAAATGGCCACGTTTCTCAATGCGGCGCTCCCCTTGCCCGGAGGTGTGATCCGCATGAATTGGTCTGCTTGTCCCAAAGGCTGTGGTATCCACGGGATTGCCGATATTGGTTTTGAGGGATGCAAAGCAAAAGACCGTGATGGAAATCGAGTCGATGGCGTGCACATTAGTCTAGGCGGCAAGATCACACAAGGCCCCCGCGAAGCCTACACGTTGCTCAAAAGTATCCCCTTGGCGGATGCGCGTTATTATGTACTGTATTTATTGGAGCTTTATGCCACACACCGTAAGCGCGGTGAGAGCTTTGAGACATTTGAGCACCGTTATATCCAATACCACTATAGTTATCAAGCTATTGCATTTTATGCTCGGATCAACTTCTTGTTGCGGCGTGTCCTTGGGATGAAAGATGGGATTTCTCTCCCAGCAGAGCCTTTGACTCGTCGCGTGGAGGCTTATGAGGTATTTGATTTTGGCTTGAGGCTTTTTGAACACCTTTCGGGTGAAAAACGGTATGAGGCTGTCGAGGAATTTGAGCCAGTACTTGCGCGCCCTCGATCGATCAAATCCGACACCCTTCATCGCCTCAACTCGGATATCCCGTTGCCGCTCTCTGAGGCTATTTATCGGATGACTCATGAGGACCGTGCACGGCGTGCCAAAGTCTTTACTGAAGTGTTGGTAATCCTTGAGGGATGCATATAATGGAACGTGTTGCGGGAACGGTCTGTGCCTATTGCGGGGTTGGGTGCAAATTTGACGTCGTAAAGGGCCAACTCAAAGGGCGCAAGGGTTATCCTGCCAACAATGGAGCCGCTTGTGCCAAAGGGCTTTCCCAGCCGGAGAGCATCACGGCACGCAGGTGGACCAATCCTCAGGTCCGTCACGCCGGTCAATGGCGGAGGACAAATTATGCTGAGGCCATTGCGCAGATAGCTGAGGCTATCCAGGTGACCGACCCAAAGCGTGTAGGCTTTTACCTTTCTGGTCAGATGCTCAATGAAGACTATTATGTCGCCAATAAGCTAGCCAAGGGTTTCATCGGTACTCCGAATTGCGACACCAATTCCCGCACCTGCATGGCCAGTGCTGTAGTGGGATACAAGCGGGCGTTTGGGGTCGATTATGTCCCGGTACGGATGGAGGATATCGAGCAGGCGGAGGTGTTGATCCTCATCGGAGCCAACCCGTCTGAAGCCCATGTCGTCCTCTCTCGACGGATCAAACGGGCGCAAAAACAGGGTCTCAAAGTTCTCGTCATCGACCCACGGGAGACCGAAACAGCACAAATGGCCGATCACCACATCACCATCCGACCCGGAGGCGATATCGATCTGCTCAATGCCCTGGCCAAACGGCTGATCGAGACAGATAGAATCGATGCCGATTTTGTCCGTGATCATGCCGAAGGGTTTGAGGCGTACCGCGACGCTTTGTCGGGGATGGATGAGGAAGCTCTGATCCGCGCTGCCGATGTCAGTATGGAAGATTTCGAGATGCTGGCGGCACTCTGGCACGACCATACGCGTATCATCACCGCCTGGACGATGGGGATCAATCAATCGGCTCAAGGGACGGACGCCAACAACGCCATCATAAACCTCCACATCCTCACGGGTCAAATCGGACGTCCGGGCAGTGGGCCTTTTTCGCTCACAGGTCAACCCAATGCAATGGGGGGACGGGAAGTGGGAGGGCTCAGCACGACTCTTGCGGTGCACCGAGACTATGACGAAGAAAGCCGCCGTATTGTTGGGGAGTTTTGGGCTTCGGATCGGATTCCTAAAGAGGGAGGATTAACCGCCTTTGAGATGATTGAGCAAGCGCATGTTGGTGGGCTGGATGTGCTGATTGTCTGCCATACCGATCCTGTCTACCATTTGCCAAATCGCCATTTCGTCGAAGAGGCTTTCAAAAAGATCCCCTTGGTGGTGGAGATCAACGCCTACACGGGAAGTGAAACGTCCACATTTGCCCATATCCGCCTCCCAGCCAAAGCCTTTGGCGAAAAGGAAGGCACTCAAACTAACCTCGATCGCACCGTCACACGGGTCGAAGCTTTCGCGCAGAATGATGCACGGTTGCAGGACTGGGAGATTTTTGCAATGCTCGGGAGGGCACTGGGGCATGAGGAGGCATTTGACTACGCCGATACGCGCGCGGTATTTGAGGAGTACCAAGCCATGACACGGCTTAGTCCCAAAGGACACCTGGATCTTTATCGCGCAGATTATGACTCTCTCAAGTCGGAGCCTTATGTTTGGGGGGAAGGGTTGCTGGAAGCAGGCCATTTTTTGACCAAAAGTGGACGCGCCCAGTTGATTGTGATTGACAACAAAAATCATTCTGAACAGCCCAGCTCAGCATACCCCTTTGTGTTGCTTACCGGTCGCACTCGGGATCAATGGCACTCAGGTAGCAAAACAGCCCACCTGCCCAAGCTTCTGCGCCATAAGCCACTACAGTTCGTCGAAATCCATCGCGATGATGCCCAGACATATGATCTCAACGAAGGGGACTGGATCACAATACGATCCCAATGGGGCCAAATCAAAGCACCGGTACGTTTCGCTTCGATCCGACGTGGCACGCTGTTTGTTCCTATCTCTCACCGTGAGATCAATTATCTCACGCCGCCGACAATCGATCCGCTTTCTAAGGAGCCAGATTACAACCATACCGCCGTGGCGATTAGCCCTTGCTAATTGTCGCGCGGATAAAACACCCTGCCCAACAGGGTATGGAGGAGTTAATACTTCTTTAATATGGACATGATACAATTTTAGTGCAACGGCGTGAAGGAGGGTGGCACATGAAAAAGATGATGGTTTTGATCTTGTTGATCGGTTTGATGTTGACGGGCTGTTCGGAGCGGGGCACGGTGCCTGATAACGGAGAAAACAATGAAAGCAACGGAACGGCCCCAAGCCATAAAGTAAGCTCGCCGCAGGAAGCATCGGCATTTCTCTCCCGAGCCACTTTTGGCGCTACGAAGGAGGCGATCGATCATCTCATCTCCCTAGGGGATTATGAGCAATGGCTGGATGCTCAGTTTGCCAAAGATCCCACCTATCACATCGCTTGGGCTCATGCCCATGCCAGAGGAGTCGATGGTGTGCCCGACCTTAATCGCAGTCGCGAAGACTGGAAAACCTACAGCGATGCGCTGGGGGATCTGCAGCGGGACGCATGGTGGGATATCGCCGTTCATGGGGACGATCAGCTCCGACAGCGGGTGGCCTTTGCACTCAGTGAAATCCTTGTCATCTCCCGAAACGGTCCCTTGTTGACCTTTCCGGATGCGCGTATGTCTTATTATGATGTACTGGTCCGGCACGCTTTCGGCAACTTTGAAACGTTGCTGCAGGCGGTGACCTACCACCCGGCGATGGGCCGATACCTCAGCTATCTCGGCAACGCCAAAGCCGATCCCGACGTAGGGAATCACCCGGATGAAAACTATGCCAGAGAGGTGATGCAGCTCTTCACTATCGGCTTGTATGAGCTCAATATGGACGGGACGTTCAAAACCCTCGGAGGCAAACGCATCGCCACCTATACACAGAGCGATATTCGTGAAATGGCAAGAGTCTTTACCGGTCTCAGTGACGACAACGGGCACTTCGAGGCCGAGGCCTATTTTGACAGTTACGATGCCCGAACCTCTCCCATGGCTGCCTTTGAAGCGGAGCACGACACCGGGGAGAAAAAAATACTGCACGCCCAAAAGATCATTCCTCCAGGCGGGGATACCAAAGCCGATATCAATACGGCTCTGCACTTCCTTTTCGAACACCCCAATACCGCCCCCTTCATCTCCCGACAGCTTATCCAACGACTGGTCACCTCCAACCCTTCTCCGGCCTATATCGAACGGGTCGCTCGTGTGTTCGCTGACAACGGTCACGGGGTTCGCGGGGATCTCAAAGCCGTGGTCAAGGCGATTCTGCTCGATGAAGAATCATTGCATGGGGTGCAGCAATCTCCGGAACATTTCGGGAAATTTCGAGAACCACTGCTCTATATTACCCACCTCTGGCGCGCCTTTCGTGCCCAAAACGACGAACACAATCTCACGCAGGGGGAGGACATACTGTACCGTTACAGATCATTCAATTTGCACGGAACTGGGATGATGAAGCAGGAGGGACCGTTGGAGGCTCTGACGGTGTTTAACTACTTCACTCCCGATGATGCCCCCGCCAAACTCAAAGAGCAGAACCTGCGTGCCCCCGAACTGGAACTGTACGGCAAGCAGGGGATTGATGATGTGGTGATGGGACTCATTACGAAAAACAGCTTTGTCTATGGCTTGTATGATATTACCGCTGATTTGCAGATCGAAAGCGAAAAAAAGCTTGTGCATGAGAAAAAATATGATGCCCTGCTTGACCGTCTTGATCTGGTCTTGACCGGTGGAAATCTCAGCCAAGACACCCGCTCCGCCATCAAAAAATACATGCAGAACCATTCCAGTCTGAGCGACGAGAATCTGACACGCCTGACGATCGGGCTGGTGATGACATCTCCCGATTATGCACTGCAGCGCTAAGGAGTAAACATGCAAACCAATACCAAACGGAGAGATTTTCTCAAACAGGCACTTGCGACCTCGGCAGGCATCCCAGCATGGATGTCTCTGTTGGGGGTGATCGAGCAGCTTGAGGCCGCCGACAACAACGACGACTACAAAGCCATTGTCTGCGTCTTGCTCGAAGGGGGCGCCGATGTATGCAATATGATCGCTCCGATAGATGAGAAGTATGATGCATACAAAGCGGTGCGCAAAAATATTGCTCTTGAAAAAGAGAGTCTTTTGGGCATGACCGACGAATACGGCTTCCGCGAAAATATGACCGATATGCAGGCACTTTTCAAAGATGAAAAGCTCGCCGTCATTGCCAATGTCGGCACCCTCGTCGAGCCGGTAACCGCCGCAGAAGTCAAAACGGGGAGCAAAGCAATCCCTTTTGAGCTTTTCGCTCACAATACCCAGCGCAACCAATGGATGCTGGGAGATGCCACCGGCGGCAGTCGCAGTGGCTGGGCGGCACGGGCGGCGGATCGACTCTATGCCTCCGGTGATAGGGCAGCAGCCTATGCCAATATCAATGCCGCTGATGTCAATACTCCGATGCAAAGTGGCGGCCGGCATGAGGCCGTACAGTTTGCCGACGCGGAGATCCCGGGTGATACAATGCGCAGTTACGGCTTCGGGCCGGAATCGGGCGGCAGCGATCTGGGCAATGTCTATCAGGACATCTATGAATCCAAAATGGCTGCCCGCC
>CAZCAZ010000043.1:0-11498 GCA_964496735.1 uncultured Nitratifractor sp.
CATCCACCCGCCGCCCGAGATAGAGCAGTCCGGCGCACTCCGCATAGACCGGCTTGTCCTGCGCATGGGCAACCAGACTGCGACGGAAACGATCCGCATCCGCGATCCGCACATAGGCCGCCTCAGTCTCGACATATCCGCCGGGGAGATAGAGCGCGTCACAATCATCAGGGATCACCTCATCCGCCGTCGCATCGATCAATATGACCTCGTCAAATACCTCACGCATAAACATGAGATTGTCATGATAGAGAAACGAGAAATTGCGATCGTGAACAACCGCCAGTTTCCCCTCGATTTTCGGAACCGGTGGGAACGGGTAAGGGCGATCAAATGCCGAAACACCCGATCCGCCTCCGGCAAGCTCCGCGATCTTCTTTAAATCGATATGCGTCAGCACCTCCTGAGAAATCACCTCAATCTGATCCAAGTCCTCCAGCTCCAATCCCAGATGGGTATCCCGCAACGCCGGGAGGTTTTTGGGTATCCACCCCAGCAGCGCAATATCGGGATGATCGGCACGTATCTGCCGGGCAATGAGTTCATAATGGGACGCCGAAGAGAGCTTGTTGAACACCACCCCGGCGATCGTCGAATCGCTGCGATACTCCCGCAGCCCCCCCAGCACCGCCGAGAGGGTAATGTAGCTGCCGCTGCCATCGAGCACCAGCACCGTCGGCACCCCAAGCAGCGCACTCACCGAATAGGTCGAACACCCCCGATCCTCACCGTCATAAAACCCCATCACCCCCTCGATGATCGCCACCTCCCGATCGGCATAACGGGCATACATCCACCGCACCTGCTCTGGTGTCATGATGTAGGTATCGAGATTGACCGAAGGCACCCCGCACACCCGTGCATGGAACTGCGGGTCGATAAAGTCTGGCCCCACCTTGAACGGCCGCACCGAATCACGGAAATGCCACAAAAGCGCCGTGGTGAGGATCGTCTTGCCCTGATTGGATGCTGGCGCGGCGATGGTGAGGCTCAGCATGCTAGCGTTTCTCCCCCGACACATCATATTTGTTCAAATATCCCCGTGGAGTAAGCACCAACCCATTGCGTGTCAGGCGCGTATTGGAATTGCCGACGATGATCAACGTAGACATCGTCACCTCAGGATGCTCCAGTCCCTGCGCGACCAAATCCGTTGTGGTGGTGATCGTCACCTTCTCTTTGGGGCGACCGACATTGGAGGCGATGATTGCAATCCGCTCCTCTGTGGCCTCAAGACGTGAGAGAAAATTCAAATACGGCTGGATACGTTTTTTGGACTTTGGATTGTAGATACCCAACACAAAATCTGCCTCCAGTGTTGCCATCACGCGTCGGTCGATCAGATCAATATCAGTCAAACGATCCGAGAGCGAAATGATCGCAAAGTCCTGACTCACCGGCGCTCCAACCCGACTGGATGCCGCCAAAAAGGAGGTCACACCTGCTATGGATTCTAGCTCGATCTCGTCCCATAGGTCTTGCTCGTCGATCAACTCGACGATCAGGGTCGCCATCCCGTAGACATTGACATCCCCATTGGAGATGATGCACGTCTCTTTGCCTGAGCGTGCCAGATCAATCGCCTGCTGGCAGCGTTCGATCTCGTGCGTCATACCGGACGTATAGAGCTCCTTGTCACCGATAAACTCCTTGAGTTCCTTGGCGTACTTCGTGTACGACACAACCGATTCACATGACGCAAATGCCCGACGGGCTTCCGCTGTGAGATAGTCAACTCCGCCGGCTCCACTGCTCAAAATTGTTAGTTTTCCCATTATATTGCTCCTGCTAGGGTCACGGAGGATTCAAAAACCTCCTTGGATAAAATAAGCTGGCGCCAAACTGAGCCCAGCACCGCACTGGGTTCTGCAACCCCCTTGAGTCCAAAATGCTTTGTGGAAGCAGAGGGGCTAAAGGATTCCTCTAGCCCGTTGATCGTCTCCTTGTCAAAAAATTGAATTGGCAAATCCCATGCCTCAGCAAAAGCCAGAAGCCCCACTTCATCTGCCTTGGCTTCAAACGATGCCAGACCGGTGATCTGCTCTCTTTTTAGCCCATGGCGTGACAAAAAATGCTCGACGGCTCGCGTGATAGTCGTCTGCTTAGTGTCTCGGTTGCACCCAATGCCCAAGGTGATGCCCGGTTGCAATGTCAAGGCATCCGAGACCACATGCGGAGCAATGACGATGGTTTCGGCTCCTTGCATACCCCAATCAACCCTTTCAAGCAATGCCTGATTGGGCAGGCTTTCAAAAATGGACTGACAGGTGGCGACTTTGACTTTTTGTTTGTTGAGCAGTCGATTGGAAATGGCAGCAAGCGCCTGCAGATTCACGATCCCCCAGCCCCGCTCTTTGGCCAGCATTTCAAACGACACGGTTCCGGTCTGATCGGTCGCAGTCGAGACAAACGGGATGCAGCCGGGTATCCGCTCTGCCAGTTGAGCAGTGAGCGCATTGGCACCTCCGAGATGGCCACCCAGCAGTGGAAGCACGCGATCGAGACTTAGGTTGATCACGATCACCGCCGGATCGGTCGCCTTGTCCTGCAAATACGGTGCGACCTTGCGCACCACAGCCCCCGTGGCCATGATGGCAATGATCGCATCGTACCCTGTCCACACCTCGGGGAGGATATCATCCAGCATGCCAAAAGTACGCAAGGACTCCAGCGTGTGTGTCAAGCCCTCCTTGCCAAAGACTGTGAGGTTGTGTTCGGGCAAATAAGTGACCAGGCGGCTGGCCGCATCGAGACTGGGTTGGTTGATTGTCAGGATGGCTATTGTCATGGGGTGGCCTCTTTTTGGAGCGGACGCGTGTAGAGGTGCGAAGCTTCACGCTCTTCTTGTGCCAAAAAATCCCCAAGCAGTATCAATGCCACTCCTCGGATATGCGCCACCTGATCGGCAATGGTCTCCAACGTCCCTTTGTGGATCGCTTCTGCATCCCATGTCGCCTTCTCGACGACCCAGCAGGGCGTCTCTGCCGCATACCCCATCGACAATGCGGTGTGTTTCAATGTGGGCAAAAGATTGATTGAGAGATAGAAGACCAGGGACGAATGGCGCAAGGCAAGGATGCGCTCCAGCGGTTCGGGATTGGGGGTGCGCCCTTCAATGCGCGTAAGCACGACCGTTTGCGATACGCCCGGAATCGTGTACTCAATCCCCAGCGATGCCGCAGCCCCAAAAGCTGCCGTCACACCGGGAATGACCGCATACGCAATCCCCGCTTCATCCAAAAAAGCAATCTGTTTGGCAATCGTAGAATACACAGAGGGATCCCCTGTATGCACACGCGCCACAACCTGCTCTCGGTGTGCGGACAAAAATGCAAAAATCTCAGGATATTTCATCCCCTGAGAATCCGCAATCACCGCATCCTCTCGGCACCACGATAGCACTTCACGAGGCACCAGCGATCCGGTGTACAGCACCGCATCGGCCTGTTCGAGGATTCGGCGTGCCTTCACAGTAATGAGTTCGGGGTCACCGGGGCCTGCACCAATAAAATAAATCATGCTGGATCTCCTTGCGGCTGTTTGCGTATTTTGATCTGGAAAAGTTGCCGTTGGGGCTCGATCATGTCCAGCTTGCCCTTGTACGTCGTCAGCGAAAGGGAGATAACTTCATAGGCAATCTCTGCTTCACTCAGTACGGCAATCATCTGCGTGAGATTTTTGAGTGTGATGGCATTGATCAGCATCACACCCTCTTCGCGTAAGCGCCCATAGAGGTATGGCAATCGTGCGATCACCTTGCTGCCGCCTCCACCGACACAGATCCGATCTGGATCCTCTGTCACGGCTTCAAATCGTCTCTCCGCATCCCCTTCGATCAACTCCGTATCGCATACATGGTGCGTCCGAAGATTGCTTCGGATGTATTCGCAGCGCAGTGCTTGTTTCTCGAAGAGTACACTCCGTACCCGATAGCGAAGAAACGCATCAATTGCACAGCTCCCACTGCCCGCGCCAACGTCCCAAAAGATATGGTTGGGGGCAAGGTCAAGGTTTTGGAGGCCGAGGTGGCGCTTGTACTCCTTGGTGATCATGCCGCGTTCCGTCTCAAATGCTCCATCAGGCGTGATACCGCTGGCCGGCTCAAACAAGCGTTTGATCAGCAACACATAGGGCTGAGCAGCATCAAAAGCTCTGTACGATCTGTCGTGCAAAGTGACCTGCTCGATCACCTCATCCGCGTATCCAAGCTTGTACCCGATCGTCACCTCAACCGCCTCAGGGCTCACATAGGCCAACGCCTCATGCAGACGATCCAAGGTCTTGGCATCGCACAAGATGAAGGTGTAAGGCTTGACCAAAAATTCACGCAGATCAATCCGATCCCGCCCATGCAAGGAGAGTATTCCTACCGTTTGCTGTGCAAGCTGCAGCCGTGCAAGCAGGTACGACAACGAAGAGGTATTGTCGACGATCCGCACGGCCTCCTGAGGCAGCTGCTGCGCGATCAAGACTCCTGCACTGAAAAACAAGGGCGATCCGGTCACCACATAAAGGATATTCTCCTCACGGTAATGTTCCAAGATATACGCCTTCGCCTCCCGATAGCCCAGCTTGAGGACGCGCTCCCCTGTTTCAATAAAATTCTTATCGCACACGATTGTATCGTAGTCGGTGACATCTACGGTAAGGTTGGCAAACGTGTAATCACCCATTCCATTGCCGGTGATGGTCAGCATCATACGATCCTTATGTTGGTCTGCAGGGGTTTGACCCATTTGTTTGTCTCGCGTATCGCATCCATGCGTATCGTTTCATGCATGTTTTTCCTTTCGTCTTCTGTGTTGAGCTGCGCAACAAGACCTTTGACCGTCCGCACAGTATCCGTCTCAAGCCGTCGGCCAATCTCAGGTGTCAATCGCACAACCAATGCTTCCAAATCAATCCCTCCGAAACGGTTGTGCGTGTTGCGTTTGCCTTGGGCAATCTTGGTTGCTTTGCCAATGCCGCAAAGAATCTCAGCACGACGAAGGCCGGCATCCCGCGCGATAGAGAGCGCCTCATACACAAAATTACCTATCTCCACGATTTGCATCGCTTCAAACGATTCTTTGGCTACTGCCAACGATGTGTTGCCGATGGTCAAGGCTACGGTATCGTACCCATTGGCCGCCACCACGGCGACTTCGGCACGAATGGAATCCAGGTAGGCTTCGCTCGAAACCGGCTTGACCCATCCCGTAGTTCCCAGGATGGAAATGCCGCCAACAACTCCCACCTTGGCATTGGCCGTCTCTTTGGCCAGCGATTTGCCCTCTGTCACCGAAACCGTCGCATAGACTGGATGGCCGATCACGTCGGCATACGCAGCCGCTACTCGCTCCATCGCCTCCAGCGGCACCGGATTGATCGCCGGGAAGCCTTTGGGGGGCTTAAGTCCATCACGCGTGACCACTCCTACCCCTTTGCCGGCATAGAGTTCAAGCTCTCCTATCCGATAAGGCTTATGAGGAGTCGCATTTCGATGCAAATCCTCTTTGTCGGCACTCACCGTCACCACGATTTCGCACCCTTTTGTCACATCAAGGTCGTCATTGTCCATCTTGTCGGTCACGACCATGACCCGCTCTCCTGTCGCCGAAAACGCCTCCAGTGCCATCCGAAATGCCGCCACCGCATGCACACCGGTCGTAAAGCCTTTGCGGAGTGGGTGGGTGGTTTCGGATGGCATCGTATTTCTCCTTTTCCTGTAAGGCATCATATCCGTTCTCGTAGATGTGACCATGTCATACGTCACATCCCGGCCACGGGTACGGGGAAATTTATTTTACCCGAATATATGTGTTTTGTCCGAGACGTTTGGCACGGCCAAGCCTACGCGGAGCCATCGCCAATCTTCCTACTCTCCATACACCCGCATCGGAATAAACCGCCCCTCATCCCAGGCATCTTCCACCGCGCGCCCATCGCGCAAAAGCCCAAACAGCGCCTCCCACTCCTCATCACCATAGCGGTGCGTTGCACGGAGCCAGAGGCCGTTGTTGGCTGCTGTGCCGTTGGCACGGGTATTTTCTACGATCTGTGCTACGCCTCGAAAACGGCACATCCCTAGACAGCGGGTTCGACTGATCTTGATCCGATCCTCACCTTGATTGAGGTGCAGGCGTTTGAGCATGGCGCGCAGATGGGCAGCCTTGTCTTCATTTTTGTGCGCTTGGCCGCAGCGCGCATCGTCACAGAGCAATACCTGTGATTTATAATGCATCACCGGACGCTCCGGGTCGTAGTTTTTGGGCTTGCAAGCGTAGCCGTCGACCACTTCATTTCCCATGTCGTTTCGGCGGGGGGTTGTTTTATTTTCCATTATATTTTTCGTTCCCATCGTAATCCTTGATGAGCTTATACGTCGCATGCAGTGTCGCCACGGCCATGGTCGAGCTCCCAAAGCGCCCTTCCATGATCACAGCAGGCACATCAAACGTCTCACTAAAACGGCGCCCGTAGGCTTTGGATTCGACGACATTGACAAACCCGACCGGAAAAAGAACCAAGGCCACCTGCGACAAATCCACCCCCTCATCCAAGAGCGTATTGATCGCAGCATAGATAAACGTCGGAGCGTTGCCGCATACCAGTACCATCGGAGCATCCCGATGACGCTTGATCGCTTCGACGACGGCGGCATAGCTTCGGGTGGTGCCGTTGGCTTCTGCATGCTCATACGTGAACGGCTCATTGATGTAGCAAACCACCTCATTATCATACGTCTCGAGATAAAACGCGCTCAGGCCGACTTTGATCATGTTCACATCGACGATCACTTTGGCACCTTGACGCAACAAGCCCTGAATTCTCTGCAAGGCGTTGTTGGAAAAGTAGATATTGTCCAGCACCTCATCGTAACATGTTGTGGTATGAATCAGGCGGGAGATCACCGCCTGTTGCTCCGCATCAAACATCTTGGCTTTGGGGTAATGTTGCAATTCCGCCTCAATGGTCTCAAATGATTTTACTGAGATGTCGGCTCCGATCGCAACCGGGGGCTCTTCGCGCTCAAACGCCATGGGAGTCCTTTGTGAAAAAATCGATCAACAGGGTCATGTAGCGGCGCACCTTCGGTATTTTTTCTTCATGGATACGTTCACCGTCAAAGCCCAAATCTTCAAAACTCATCATCAACCCTTCTGTCGGAATGGCATCTGTCATCATCCCAATCTTTGGGCGCATGTACACCGTCGTCGTCGGCAAAGTTCTCTCCAGCAATGGGACGATCCTCAGCTGACTCTCCCCCACACATAGCGGACGTTTGGCCAAGGCTGATGCCTGAGAAAAGGAGGTCACACCAGGAATCACACTGATGGCCGCATGCAAAGAGGGTCGCTGAAGGGCTATCCTGTCCAGCAGATAGTACACCGTACTGTAAATCCCTGCATCCCCAAGCGTCACAAAACACACATCGCCATGTGTTTCCAGCGCGTCATAGAGGGTATTGACCTGGGCTTGCCAATCGGCTTCCCGAAAACGCATCGGAGTGTACACCGCAAACACAGGCCGATCGAAGCCATGCTCTGCCATGAGCTGCATCACGATCCGGTGTGTCAACGAGCGCTCGAAACTCCCGTCCGCACTCTTCGTCGGTATCCCGATGGCTGCACTCTCACGCAGCGCCTTGAGTGCCTTGGTTGTGATCAAATCCGGATCCCCCGGCCCTAGCGACACCATGGTCAGTGCAGCTTCAGTGGTATTAGCAGCCAAGCTTGGTGATCTCTTCTTGAATGTTGTCCATGATAATCCCTCGGATACTCTCCAGCTCAATCAGGTTAAAACGATCCGATGCACTCTGCGAAGGGACGATCCGTGCCTCAAAGTGCTCAGAGAGCTCTTCGGTGATCTCGACCATATCCTTGCGGTAGTGATTGCCGCTGACCAGCAGCATGGGTACCACTTGGATGCGCGTGACACCCTCAGCTTTCATTTGCTCGACCAGGCCTTCCTTGATCGCGTACCAAGGGTAGGCGCCCTCGAGTGAGCATGTGTAGTTTCGGGTACCCAGACGCGTGAGCAAACCTTCGGCATAGCTGACCGAAGCGAGACCGGCGCGGTCCAGCACCGGCACACCATGGATGATGTAGAGGTTGGCCCATTCTGGCTGTGTAATCGCTTTGTTGAGCGCTTTCAGGGCCAGCGATGTCTCTTTGGTCTTGTGAAAGATAGCACGACTCGCGCGAATATTGGCGAGAGAAAAATGCTGAAACCCTTCGACAATATTGAGCAGCACCTCGTGTTCGTCCGTCGGGAACAAGTTCACCGAAGCCACCACCACACGTCGATAGCCCAGCATGTCCACTTCGGCCATCACCTGCGGCAGGTTGTGGTAGCGCACACCCTCCTTGTTAAGTGCCTTAAGCACCATGCGAGAGGAAAATGAGAGAAACACATCTGCTTGAGGAAAATGCTTTTGCGTCGTCTCCAGCAGTGCATGGTACATATCCTGCTCAACCACCGAGCCAAAAGCGGCCAGTATGATGGCCGTACCCTTGGGATAATGACGGTAACGTTTCATTGGTTTATTTGGCTGATGCTGGGCACTGAGTCAAGCGCTTATCCAGCAGTATGTGATCTACGGCGTCTTTGTCCCGGCTGTATGCTTTGACAGCCGAAAGAACCGCCAAATCAATCAAAGGCTCAAAAATCACAACCAGCATGTAGGCGCCACCAAATGTCAAGACATTGTGAAGATTTTGGGCGGCAAAGCCCTGACCATAGAGAGCCCAAAAAGCCACCCAGCTCACAATAGCCCCTTCCCACACAACCGACATTTTGAGCATCTGAGTGTAGCTGATGTCCTTGTAGGCTGTTCCCTCCGGAACGATCCGACGGGTTGCCGCAGCGAGGATCAGCATGCTGGCCAGCAGCGTCGTGACGTTGATCCCATACTGCGGCAGGTCAAACTGTGCCACCGTCACGCCCTGCAGCAACAAACCCAAAGCCAGTCCCAACATCGCCGGTGCCAGCCCAAACACCATCATCAACGTCGTCCCCAAGATCAAATGCACTTCGCTGACTCCGACGGGATAGTGCGGAAACACCTCAAAAAACACAAACACCAACACCGTAGCAATCAGCGTCTTGAGGATCAGTGAGACCGTGCCGTAGATTTTGGCATTGTCCAGACCTATTTTGAGTGCTGCCCCGATGGCTGCCACTCCAGTTCCGTAACTCAATAATATTTTGGCACCTTGTACCACACCCGGTTCGATATGCATTGTATACCCCTTGTTTTTTGTAGTATCGTATTGTATCATAGCCGTAATTTCAGGCAACTATTTAGGTAATTTTTATGAGAAGGTCAGGCAGGCGGGGAGGTTTTGTGATGGGGCAAATCGTAGGCTAGCTTGTGATACTGATAGTTGCTATCCAGGCGTGCGAGTTTGTGCCACGTCGAGTACATCGCGATAATCGCGAGAGAAAAATAGCGCTTGCGGTTGCCTCGGAGATACTTCATAAACTGATTGTAACCCAGCATTGCTTTGGGATGGATAATGCAGACCCGTGACCCTCTTTTTAACGTTCAGCATCATACCCTAACCCCCTTTTCGATATAATCGCGACAATTTAACTCGTAAGGAAACACGCCCATGGGACTTGGTATCGGACTTGTCGGACTCCCCAATGTCGGTAAATCGACCACATTCAACGCACTCACCAAAGCACAAAATGCTGAGAGTGCCAACTATCCTTTTTGCACGATCGAGCCCAACAAGGCCGTCGTTCCTGTCCCGGATCCGCGTCTCGACGCACTCGCATCCATTGTCAACCCAGAGCGAATCCAGTTTTCTACGCTAGATTTTGTTGACATTGCCGGCCTGGTCAAAGGTGCCAGCCAAGGCGAGGGATTGGGCAACAAATTTCTCTCCAACATCCGCGAAACCGAAGTGATCCTTCAGATCGTCCGCTGCTTCGAAGATGAAAACATCACCCACGTGGAAGGCTCCATTGACCCAGTACGTGACATCGAGATCATCGAGACGGAGCTTTTACTGGCCGACATGGATGCGCTGGAGAAACGGATCAGCATGCTGAGCAAAAAAGCCAAAGGCAACGACCGTGATGCCAAAGCTCAGCTAGCCATCGCCGAGAAACTTTTGCCACATCTCGAAGCGGAAAATCCTGTTTATACCTTTCCTGAACAGGACGATGAGGGGTTTGTGCAGCTGGTACGTGATCTCCGTTTTCTCACAGCCAAAGAAGTGATGTATGGCGCCAACGTCGACGAGGATGGCTTGGCCGAGGACAATGTCTACGTCCAAGCCCTCAACGATCATGCCAAAAAACACAACCGCGAGGTGATCAAACTCTGCGCCAAGATCGAAGAAGAGATGGTGGAGTTCGACGAAGAGGAAAAAACCGAAATGCTCGAATCCCTCGGTGTCGAAGAATCCGGACTCGACCAAATCATCCGCAAAGGCTTTGCCAAACTTGGCCTCATGAGCTATTTTACCGCCGGCGTCAAGGAAGTCCGTGCCTGGACCATCCGCCAAAACACCCCTGCCCCCAAAGCTGCGGCCGTGATCCATAATGACTTTGAAAAAGGCTTCATACGTGCCGAAGTGATCGGCTACGAAGATTTCGTAGAGTTCGGCGGTGATGCCGGAGCCAAGGAAGCCGGCAAAATGCGTCTCGAGGGCAAAGACTACATCGTCCAGGACGGCGACGTAATGCATTTTCGCTTCAACGTATAAGTAATATCCCACGCATAGGGTGGGCAGCAGCCCACCAAAACACCATCCGATACCAAAAGGATTATTGATGAAACATCTTCTCTCTCTTGCCGCTCTTCTGCTCACCTTGTTTGCAACCGGCTGCACCAAAACCGACAAAAGCACCTTTATCCAGAAAACCCTCAGCGACTACAATGCCACCGAAACCCTCACGCGTTTCACGCAAGCACTTGCTGGCAAAAAATACATGCCCCTTCACCGTATCGATCACACGCAGGCAGCCACCGCAGAAAAAATGTACCTCAAGCCCACCCTTAGTGTCGACCTCTCCAACAGCATCATTGACTCCAAGCTTCTTGACTGCAACCCCACCATGGCGGCCGATTTGCCCACCCGCATCGGGGTCTACCGCGAACTCAGTGGCCAGGTCACTCTCGTCTACACCAACCCAGAATACTGGTCCCTCAAGCACAACATCAAGGACGGAAACTGCCTCAAGCTGATCAAGATCATGGCCGCCGATTTTGATGCAGCGACCGATGCCGTCCACAAGAAATAATATGACCCCCAACGATATCCTGCACCGCATCCAGACGGCTCTTCACCTCGACCCCGAGGCCATGACGGCCATCTTTGCTCTCGAGGGTATCACGATCTCACCCGAGCACCTCACGGCCATTACTGCACGTCCTGACCGTGATGGTGCCGAACCGTGCAGCTATGAAGAGCTGGGCGCATTCCTCGATGGCTTGATCCATTTCAAGCGCGGCACCATCACCAATCCGCCTGCAGACGATGCCGAGATCATCCTTGACAACA
>CAZCAZ010000044.1:0-11440 GCA_964496735.1 uncultured Nitratifractor sp.
CTTTGCATGAGCGAGAAGATACACGCGTGAGTCAGCTCGATTGGGCCAGTGGCGTAATGATCGTGACCAAAACCAAACACAATGAAACCAACCGCTGGAACCCCAATGCTTACAATCAACACACCGCCTTCGTCTCCGAGCTGGCTTTGCCGGTTGTTGACCTGCTAGCTCCCCAATCGGACGAGGTGATTCTCGATGCAGGCTGTGGCGAGGGGACGTTGGCGGTTGAAATCCAGCGCCGAGGTGCTGATGTGATCGGGGTTGATGCGAGTGCCGAGATGGTCGCGGCCGCTCGGAGTATTGGAATTGAGGCACAAGTAGCTTCTGTTACCGATCTGCCATTTACAGGACAATTTGATGCTGTTTTTTCCAATGCAATGCTCCATTGGGTACAGGATGCCGAAGGTGCCATCATCCAGATCGCACGATCGCTCAAGCCCGGTGGTCGCTTTGTCGCTGAATTTGGCGGCGAAGGCAACGCATACCATCTCGTCGATGCGATGAAGCAAGTGTTTGATATGCATCCAGAATGGGGTGTATTTGAGAACCCTTGGTATTTCCCAAGTACTGAGGAGTACAGCGCATTGTTGCAATCGGCAGGGTTTAGCGTCGATACGATTGAACAAATCCCGCGCCCAACCCCAATCGATGACATCATCCATTGGCTGGATGTCTTTACCAATGGCATCACAAAGGACTTGAGTCCGGAGCAATTCGCCGTATTCAAGCAGGAATGCCGGGAGATTGCGAGACCCAAACTTTACAATGAGAAGGATGGCTGGATGGTGGATTATGTGCGGCTACGGGTAAAAGCTACCAAGAGAATTGAATACGTTCAACCCAAACAGAGCTTGGCTTAAGTCTCTTTTCGATATTATTGCGTCCAAATTGAGCGCTTAGAGCACTTCAAAACAGTTAAGGATATAGCACATGAAACGAACCTATCAGCCCCACAACACACCCCGCAAACGTACCCACGGATTTCGCACACGCATGAAGACCAAAAACGGTCGAAAAGTGATCAATGCCCGTCGCGCAAAAGGTCGGAAGCAATTGGCCGTATAAAAGACTTCGACCGCATCCGAAACTCACGTGAGTTCGATGCGGTCTACAAGCATGCCACCAAAACATGGCATACTCCATACTTCGTCCTCTTTTTTCGCAAAGAGACTTCCCTCAAGCGTGTCGGATTTGTCGCCGGTAAAAAAGTCGGCAATGCCGTCGCGCGTAATCGTGCCAAACGCCTCCTTCGTGCCCACTTTCTCAAGTTCAGTGATCAACTATCAGCCGGGCAGTACGTTTGGGTTGCCAAAGCACCCCTCCTCACTCACGATTTTCTCGAGACAGACAAGGCGTTCAAGCTTGCTTTGAAGCGTGCAGGCGCCCTAAGCAAAAGCACGCTATAATCCTAACCCAAATTCACACCATTTCAACATCATATTTTTTGAAATAAAAAGGCTTTTCTTTGGAACAACAAGACCTCAACAAGCGACTCATGCTCGCCCTCGTCCTCTCATTTATCATCCTTTTCGGATTTAGCTACCTGTTCCCTCAGGCCAAACCCACGGCTGATGTCAATGCCAGTACAGCCAAAACACAGGCCACAATGACCTCAGGTGCTCCGACTGCCCCCACGCCTCATGCCGCACCAGCTCCCCAGTCTACCCAACCGGCCACAACGCCTGCAGCAGCTGCGGTGACGCCAACCAAAACGCAACAAGCACTTGTCACCATTCATGCCAAAGATTTTGTTTGGTCGATCGATACCCTTGGCCGCATCCAGAGCGCCACACTTTTGGAAAAAAAGTATCAGACCGAAAAGGGTCAGGTCCTGGAGTTGTTTGATCCCAAGCAGGTCAAGCCACTGGAAGTACGCTTTCATGATCCCAAAATCAACGCCGAAGCCTTTCAAAAATCTTATACCGCCTCTGTCTCGAACATTGACCTAAAGGATGCACCACAAAGCGTAACACTCACCCAGGCTCTTACTGGCATAACTGTCACCAAAGAGCTCACCTTTTACCCTGATGGCCACTACGATGTTCGTCTCCACAGCAGCAAGCCAACAGAATTTTTCCTCACACCCGGTCATCGTCCTGAAGCCGACCATGCTCGCTATCTGCTAGTGCGCGGCGCTATGATTCATGACAACAAAGGTGTCTCGACCACCATTGAAGATGGGGATGCCGAAAAGACTGTTACGATTCAAGATGCCACCATCATTTCTGCATTTGACCGTTATGCCGCCTCGCTCTTTTACCGTTTTGACAAGCCCCTATCTGCGACGCTTGCTCCTGATGCCGAGAACAATCCTCTCACCTTTGTCTCCGGTAAGGGTGACTTGAGCCTTCATGGCTACATTGGCCCCAAAGAGTATCGCACGCTCCAAAAACTCAACCCTCAACTCACCCATGCAATCGAGTTTGGTTGGTTTACTTTCCTCTCGCGACCATTTTTTAAGGTCATGCTATGGATCCATGGCTATGTAGGCAACTGGGGTTGGGCCATTATCCTCTTTACCCTTTTGGTCAAACTTATCCTCTTTCCGCTCTCATACAAAGGCATGATGTCCATGAACAAGATGAGAGATCTCGCCCCAAAGTTGAAAGAGCTCAAAGAGAAGTACAAAGGCGATCCAGCCAAACTCAATCAGCAAACCATGGCGATGTACAAAAAGCATGGCGCCAACCCCATGGGTGGCTGCCTGCCGATGATCCTGCAAATCCCTGTCTTTTTTGCCCTCTATCGCGTCCTACTCAATGCCGATGAACTCCAAGGTGCTCCATGGATCGGCTGGATCACCAACTTGGCCGACAAGGATCCGATCTATGTCCTACCGGTTCTAATGGGAGCGAGCATGTGGCTGATGCAAAAGCTCCAGCCCACCACCATGACCGACCCAATGCAAAAGAAGATTTTCCAGTGGTTCCCCGTCATCATGACCTTTTTCTTCCTAAGTTTTCCAGCAGGATTGGTGCTTTACTGGTTGACCAACAACTTGCTCTCGATCGGACAACAACTCGTCATCAATCGTGCCTACGAGAATCAGAAATCCAAAACCATAAGTACAGCCGAATAGGGAAAGGAATTTTATGAAAAAAATTGAGGCTAAAACACTCGAAGAAGCCTATGCAGAAGCTGCCAAGGCTTTTGACTGTTCGGTTACAGATCTTGAATATGAAATTGTCCAACATCCCAGCAAAGGCTTTTTGGGTCTTGGGGTCAAAAAATGTATCATTGTTGCGACCTGCAAGACAAACAAAACCCCAACAAGCACAACAGTGCAACCGTCACAGGTCAAGCCCAGCCCCGACGCTGTGGCAAAAGAAAAACAAAAAGAGACGCACGCGCCCACTAGAGATCAAGATAACACGCCCATCGATCGCCCTCGAAACACTATAGAAGAAATCTCTGGCAGTGAGGCGGCCATACTCGATGGCTTCTTTGATGGAGACAAAGACAAAGTCAGTCAAAACACTGGTGCAAAATCGAAGCAAACCCCAGGCGTATCTTCCGCTTATTCCGAAAAAGAACTTGGAGAGCATATCGAAAAGGAGCTGGGTGTCCTGATACACTCAGCCTGCTTTGATATTGATATTGTCGAAGTTGATGTAATGGATGGGACTGCCTATATCTTTATCGACGGTGAAGATGCGGCATTGCTGATCGGAAAAGAAGGGTATCGCTATAATGCTCTCTCTTATTTGCTGTACAACTGGATCCACAACGAATTTGACCTCTTTATCAAACTAGAGATCGCTCAATTCCTTGCCTCTCAGCAAGAGATGATCCGCAACTACATCCAGCCAGTGATCGAACATGTTCATCAAAATGGCTGGGGCAAGACCCGCCCTCTCGACGGTATCTTGTCTCAAATCGCTCTCGAGCAACTCCGCGAAGAGTTCCCCAATAAATACGTCGCCATCAAGCGCACCAAAGCAGGCGAACGCTACATACTAATCAACGAATTCAACAAGCGCTCATGACCGATACCATCACCGCCATTGCGACTGCCGGCGGGATAGGTTCCATCGCCATCGTGCGGCTCAGTGGCTCCGATGCCCTCGCCATTGCCCGTGCGATAGCACCAAAAGCCTCCTTTGTACCCCGCCAGGCCGATTTGGCCTCCCTCTATGATGCTGACGCTCTACTGATCGATCAAGGGATCGTGATCTATTTTGAAGCGCCACATAGTTTTACCGGAGAGGCGATCGTTGAGTTTCAGTGTCATGGTGGCCAGGTTGTCGCTGGTGAAATTCTCCGAAGTACTCTCGCACGGGGTGCACGACTGGCTGATCCAGGCGAATTCAGCAAGCGAGCATTCCTCAATGGAAAAATTGATCTTAGTGAAGCTGAAGCCATCGCCAAATTGATCGAAGCCCAAAGTGTCGATGCAGCCAAAATCCTTGCTCGCCAGCTTCAGGGCGAGTTGGGGCGCTTTGTCACCACAATGCGCGAAAGCCTGCTGACGGCACTGGCACACTCCGAAGTGATGATCGACTATGCAGAAGACGTGCCCGATTCCGTGGCCAAAGGATTGCAAAAACAATTGCATGAGTTGTCGACCACAATTCACCAAATCGTCGAAAGCAGTTTGCGTCGTCGGGGGTTGATCGAGGGATTCCGGGTTGCCATTGTAGGCAAGCCCAATGTAGGGAAAAGCTCTCTACTCAATGCCCTGCTTGATTATGATCGAGCCATTGTCAGCGATATCGCCGGAACCACACGTGACACCATCGAAGAATCCCTGCGCATTGGTTCACATACTATCCGCTTGATTGATACAGCAGGTATTCGTCAGTCCAATGATGCGATCGAACGCATCGGTGTCGAGCGTTCATTGGCCTCCGTCAAAGATGCCGATGTTGTCATTGCCCTCTTTGATGGCAGCACTGCACTGGATGAAGAGGATCGCTCTATCTTGGCTTTGATTGAACAACTCGACAACACAGCCACAATCGTCGCCATCAATAAAAGCGACCTCAACCAGCATATAGACGCCTCAAAACTTCAAAAATACCAGCCGATCTCCATCAGCGCGTTGCACCATGGTCAGCGCCTTATTGATGCGCTTGAAGCACAACTTGATCAGTTGGGAGCAGGTGAAGATATCCTCTTGAGCTCCGAACGTCAAATCAAAACTGTCCAGGCTGCTGCCGAAGCAATCGACGCCGCCACTGAGCCATTATTACTTGGCGAACTGGAGCTTTTTAGCTATCAGGTACGCGAAGCCATCGTCCACATCAGTCGCATCACGCATCCCTATGATAATGACGAAATGCTCGATCATATGTTTGGTGAATTTTGTTTGGGAAAATAATTAAAAAACATACAATGGTTAATAGATTTTAAGTATAATACGCCTAATAAATATACAAAAGGAATGTACTCCATGCGCCTCATTACATTTTATCTGCCTATACTGATCGTAACGCTTGTCTCACTGAACGGCTGCGGTCACTATGAGCTCCCCTTAATATCAGGTACCAAGCATAGGCCAAGTACCGTTGACGTCCATGGGGTCAACGATGGAGTCAGCTCCCAGAACGTCCTCATCAAACGCATAGCATTTCCAGCCGAAGAGTACAGCAAACTGCAAACCACTGGCAACGGTACACTGCAAGGGACGATTGCAATCACACACAATGGACAAGTTATCCCTGGGCGCCAAACCAAGCTCTATCTCAATCCTATTACAAGCTATTCCAACCAATGGTACCGTGAAAGCTATCTTGGCGGTCACAAAATGAGCAAGTCCGATCCAAGACTGGTCAACTACATCAAGGTCACCGCTTCAGACAATGAGGGAAGGTTCACCTTTTATGCCGTACCGGCTGGCCGCTACTATGTCGTGGGTCTCGTCCACTGTGATGACTGCGGAGGGAAATACATCCAAGTCGCTACAAAAATAACCGTCAAGAGCTCTGGGACCGTCACGGCACGTCTGCGCAAAGCAATATAATGCAATCGGGCAGCACATGCTGCTCCTCTTTGTATAAAAATTATAATATCTTCAAGTCTAAATAAGGCGGTATGCCTCTTCCATCTCTTGGTACAATGCTTCAGGCTCCAAGGTGCTTTCATTCTCTAGAAGTCGCTGCATGACCACATTGTCCTCTTCACCATTCCAGATCTTGACGTACGAGCCTTCTTTGTATCCGTGATCCTGACGAAACATATTGAGTACATTTTTTCCAACGTACAGTTTGTACAGGGCATCTAGATCAAGTCCGGATTGACGCGCTACACGGTAAAACTGCGCCGTCCATGTCTCTACGGGGGTATCCCCAAATAGCATTCCAACCAGCATCTCAACTTCTCTAATCTCTTGGTAATGTTCTTTGGGGTCTAAAACTTCATTGGCAACAAAGAGTCGGTACGCCTCCGTCGAAGTCATAACGGTCGCCAAATCCGATATCTCACCTCGTGCTTCTACTGCATAGACTCGCAGCGCCTCACTCATGACAAAATGCCAGATATCCACCGCTTCAATCTTAATGTTGGCATAGTCTGGACTGGCCTCGATATTTTTCCAGTGCTTCCAGGGATAGGATTCTACTAGCTCTGCTGCTTCCAGCCAAATGCACCGCCGCCAGTCGATCTGTTTTCCATTTTTAGTCGTCCCTTTTTCCCAGCCTTCCCCATTGGTGGCATCGTTGAGCTGCTGCTGGAGACGCAGCATGGTTTCTATTTTATTCATCTGCCTAATATCCTTAAATTAAAAATGCTTAATCAGCTGTGCCGATGCCTCTGCCAGACGATCCACGGCACGGTTCATTGCTACCACGATCAAGGGGGTCTCCCCTTTGGAGACTGGCACGGAAGTACTGAACAGTTTGGCGCGACGTCGCGTACCCTGTATCGGCTCGACCATACAGCTCGCCTCCAGCACCACGCGACTACTATTCTCAACATAGATTAAACGGTTGATGATCACCTTGAGTCGTACACCGCTGCTTTTATCAATATCCCATGGATAGCGATAGACATGCGGTGTAGCAAAACGCTTTTGCAGGTATGTGATCAGATGTCGGGTGACCGATTTCTCAGGTGCCGTTGCCCACACGGCAGTATCACGAAACGTCAGCTCACCCGCGGCACTCTGCACAGGGATCTTGTTTCCAGCCAGATATGCAGGCACCGTGACGCGATCAACGCCAATCTGTGCTATCGAGCGTCCTATAGACGAGATGGATCCTTGGGGCTCTGAGAGAATATACTGTTGTGCCGGGCCACCACAGCCTACTAACAAAGCAAGAAATAATGGTGCTAAAAAATGTTTCATATTATTCTCCAAATATTAAAGCATTGGGTTTTTTATTGAGCTTTTCCATGAGACGTTTTGTCTCCTCGGAAGTGCGACCTACTTCACGAATCATCGCCTCAAGCTTCTTGCCAAACAGTGAGCCAGAGCCATAACCACGCATGACGCGTTTGGTTGTCTTGAGGGTCTTTCGCAGTTCTTCAAGTGCCTTATTGAGATCCCCACTCTCTGCCATAAAACCATTGATTCCACCCATGGTTTCGTTTAGATCATCCGTCAGACTCTGGAAGCTTGGCTTGCTCATCAAGGCATCAAGGTGACCTGCTGATTTCTTGAGTTTGACCAGTAGCTCATTCAAAGGCTGGCGATTCTCATCCACAAGTGCGGTGATCGTCGCCATCAAATGATCAAGCTTGGACAATATCTCATTGCGAGCAAGCTTATGTGTCGGAAATACTGTACGGCCATGCTCTGTCACCAGACTCGCCGTTGTGGCATTGAGGTCATTGGGGTAGGTCAAGTTGATATAGAGCGTATTGACAAGAGGGTTATCATTGGTCAATTCGGCGCGAAGACCCTGCGCCACGGCGTGCGTCAGATTGACTGTACCATTCGCTTCTTTGTCCTCAAACATCGAGACATCAATCATTCCAACAACATTGGCTTGCATCATGCGATCTTGACTGCTGTAGCCAATCATAATTTTATCAACTTCTCCAACTTTAAATCCCTGATAGCGAATGGGTGCTCCCTCACGCAGCCCGCTGACCTCTCCTGCAAAGTCAAAATGAAAGGGCTGCATGTTCTCCACTTCACCGCCAATTTTTTGTTTGAGCGCATCGCTGTGCTTTTGATACAGAGGGAAAAAGTAATCTTTTTTGGGCAGCGGATACGCGTGATCAAGTTTGCTCTCAAAACTAATACTACCGAGCAGCACACTCGTCAATGGAGCGAGATCCAGTGCAATCTCACCCCCGCCAAAACGAACCGCCACCAAGTCCTGATGCCAAAACTTTGTCGTCATGTTGATCAGGTTGGCAAAATCTTTTTTGATAAAGATCGTCACCTCGGTCTGGCGTTTGTCTGCCGACAGAGCGATTTTTTCAATGCTGCCGGCACGCATGTTGCGATAATGGATCGGTGCGCCGACATGCACGTTGCCAACCTTGCGTGTGCGCAAATGAAAATATCGGCCTTCTTCTTTGCTGCGATAGGGCTTGAGGTATCCGGTAAAATGCTCGACAAGGTCACCCTTCTGGGGCGCATACATCGTCAAGTAAGCTCCATGAATCAACGTATCCAATCCACGCACCCCCGAATAGTCCACTTGGGGACTGACGATCCAAAAATGCGTCAAATCATTGAGATAGGGCTCGACTTCTTTGCTCATGCGGGCAACAACCGTAACACCGTCGCCACCGTGTTGCAGTTCAATGCGTATGACCTTGCCGACAGTTACGTCGCGAAACTTAACGGTGCTTTCATTGGCTACCAAGCCATCACTGGTAGGAAAATCAATGCGAATCTCAGGGCCAAGCTGCACGAAGTGCTGATAGACCAACCATCCCGATATAGCCAATGCGACCAAGGGGACAATCCAGATCGATGTCATGAGGTTGAATGTGCGATTTGCTTCAACATTGGGTGTTTCGACAGGACTCACATTGGCTCCTTTGTTTTCGATCGCTTGCTAGAATATACACGAATAAAGCGCGGATCAAAAGAGAGGGCAGCCAACATCGTAAAAAACACCATCAGCACAAACGCCATCGCTCCTGGACCCGCCAAGATTGTAAACGTATCAAAATTCACTAGCCCCGCCAAGATCGATACCACAAACACGTCAACCATCGACCAGGGACCGATAAGCTCCGTGAGATAGTAGAGCTTGTGTCGCATGGCCTTGCTCTCTGACACGGGATAGTGAACACTTATGAGGAGATATAATAGCAAAACAAACTTCAAAATAGGGATAAAAACCGAAGCCGTCAAGATAATCAAAGCAACCGGATAAGAGCCCTGATCCCACAAGGCCAGTATGCCGCCGATGACCGTATTGCTAGATTGACTCAGGATATTATGCACTTGCAGTACGGGATAAAAGTTAGCCGGAAAATACAGCATTATGGCCGTCAAGAGCAGTGCCCACGTACGCCCTACTCCATATTTTGGACTCCTGTAGATGCGCGAGCGACAACGATGGCAGTAGATTTCGCCTCCGTGATCATAATTGACCGCTTCACACACGGGACAGCGAATGACGTCTCTTTTTTGATTAGGCATGATGATATATCCTAGTACGTAAGCCCCATAGGTATCCTATACGTCGAGCCTTGGTCAAATAAATGTCGATTCCCACGTACAAAAGCAGTGCCCAAAACGATATCCCGAAATGGATCTGAACATGCCCCACCAGCTTGACAAGAGCAACCAAAATACTCACCAAAAATATATCAGCCATATTCCAAGGTATCAAACGCGATAGAAGCACCAAAAGATCTCGTGTCAGCTCTTCGGACTGACGTCGATGCATCATAAGAAGCAAAACAATATAAAGCACAATCATCATAGCAGGAATAATCAAAACCAAAAATAAAACACTGATCGCCACGACATAATAACCACTGGAAATGAGCTGAGAGATCACCTCAATGACGTTCATTGTTTTCTCAACCCCCAACAGGTTAATGCGGATCAGTGGAAAGGCGTTGGCCACAATAAACAAAATTCCACCCGTGATCGACAGCGCCAACGCGCGATTCAAATAGCGCGGATCATTGCGATAAAGAATCGTATCGCAGTGCTTGCATGTCGCCCGCTTTCCGACGGACAGGGTGACTTTTTGGTAGAGCGTATTGCACTTCGGGCAAATCACGTATTGATCGAGTTCCTGATCACTCCATGACTTAACTTCGGACATCCGACCGCTCCATGCTTCCGCGCAGCACATCGACTACATTGGTGGCATAACTGCCCTTGGGGAGAAAAAAGTCCAACTCGTAATGGGCTTTTTCAGGGAGATACTTTCGCTTGATCTCTGTGGGAAATATCCATGCATAACGCCGTGAACCATTCTCAGAGATCGGCAGATCAAACTCTGTCTCGACGACCCAGGCAGCCTCCTGGGCGGTGGTGACCTTTTTCCCCGGTATCAGGCCGGTAGGAGCGCGATCATGGGCAGAAAATTTCACCGCTTCACTTTCGAGATCTTCGGCATGAAAAATCCGTCCGTGAGGATAATGCATCATCACATCCCCACCGAGAATTTTGAAAAAATGCGCCTGTTTCTTCGCTCCTGAGAGTGTCTCTGTCGGCAACGAGGCCGCCTGTTCGGCTTCCGCTTCGCTAAAGCCCTCCAATAAGCGGCTGATACCGATCCGACGGCTGAGCCAATTGTTGAACAAATAACTCTGATAGGCACTGATGAGAAATTCGCGCGTCTTGCGATCCCGTACCTTCCGTGTACCCTCGACAATCGCCTGCCCCTCTTTCCAATTGTCCCCATGCATCCCAAAGCGTTGATAGCCGAAATAGTTGGGCACTCCATGGGTTTCGATCCAGTCGAGTACTGAGTCAAGCTTTGCCTGCTGAACGCCAAGAACTTTCTTGAAACGCAGCGAAAATCGGTTGCCCTTGAGGTGACCGATGCGGAGTTTGTTGTTGTGATGAGTCATGGAGAGGATTTTGATCTGCGGATGAGCAAAATCCGTCAAAGCCGCTTCATAATTAGCGGGCAAAGAGAGGTACTGCATCGTCATTGCATGCTTATCTTTGAGCCCCGCATACCCAATATCCCGCCGACGGATGCCAAGGTGACTACTGAGAATATCGAGCATTTCCCAGGTAGTGAGCTCCTTCTTGCGAACAAACAAGATCAGGTGCTCCCCTTCTCCACTAAACTCATACAATGGGATCTCTTCGACCGTAAAATCTCTCGGAGAGGGATGAAACACAAAATCGTTACGATGAGACAATGGCAACAGCCAAGTCGGATCACTCATTCCCCACTCCTTGTTTTTAGGATATTATAGCGAAATTACATTCAGCATACGGCCATGCAGCCCTAAACTTAGATTGCCGATTTCTTCAGGATCACCCCACTCTCCACATGCTCTGTATGAGGAAACTGATCGAAGATCGCCGCCGTCAAGACCTTGTGCGTCTGTGTCAGGGTCT
>CAZCAZ010000045.1:0-11413 GCA_964496735.1 uncultured Nitratifractor sp.
ACCTGTGACTTTGACCCATTTGTTCGGCTCGAGCATTTTGTATGTTTCAAAAAAGTTTTTGATGCGATTGAGAGTCGCTTCAGGGACATCACCAAGATCGTTGATGTCGGCAAAAGTAGGATCGATCTTGACAGTGGGGACTGCGAGGAGCTTTTCATCTCCTCCACTTTCGTCTTCGGTCAACAAGACGCCTACGAGGCGGCAAGGGATCACAGAGCCAGCTTGCAACGGGGATTGACCAAGGACGAGGATGTCAGCCGGATCACCGTCATCACTGAGAGTATGGGGGACAAAACCGTAGTTGGCCGGGTAGTGCACCGCTGAGTAAAGGACGCGATCGACAAAGATGGCGCCGGAATCTTTGTCAAGCTCGTATTTGACATTGGAATTCATCGGTACTTCAATGATAGCATTGATTTTGTCGGGGTTGTCGCCGTGTGGGATTTTGGAGATATCCATGGTGGGGTTCCTTAGGTAATTTTTTGAGCATTGTACCACAGGGATGGTGAATGGAGGGTTAGATCAAGTACGATTCGTAACTGCGCAACTGTCTGCGATTTTTTTGGTATTGAGGGACATAAAGGGCGACAAGCGCCCAAAAATCTTTTCCGTGGTTTTTGTGTCGGATATGCGCCAATTCGTGAACAATGATATAGTCCATTAGCTCATCGGGGAGCATCATGAGGTAGGTATTGAGCGAGAGGGTATTGCGCGAAGAGCAGCTGCCCCATCGTGTGCGGGCACGGCGAAAGGTGACGCGTCCGGGATGGAGATTCATGGTCTCAGCCCATGCTTTGAGACGTGGAGTGATGTAGTCAGGAGCGTGTGTTTTGTAGTGTTGCCACATGAGTGCCTGTAAGCGTTCATGAGTGGGGGATTCGGGTGAAGTGAAATGGGCGATATTGTTTTGAAAAGTGATGTTTTTGGTCTTGCCCAATATTGTCGTGATGGTATAGCGTTTTCCATGCCAGAGTATTACAGCACCAGGGCGAGTCAGATCTCTTGTGCGCTCTGAGGCTTTTTGGATTTTTTGAGTGATCCATTCGGCATGATCTGCGACAAAAGCATGCAGAGTACTCAGTGGGGTGCGTTGCGGGGCGGTGACACGGGCTTGGCCTTCTCGGATGCGAATGTAACGGTGCCTGATGCGGGCTTTGCGCTGAAGTGTATATTCGAAGCGGTGCAGGCCGTCATCGTAATAATGGGTGCTTATCTCAGGCTTCATCGCTCAGGCTATAGGGGATGGCGTGCTGGTCGAGATGGCGCTGGTAGAGGACAAAAGCCTTCTTGACCAAGTCGCTATCTTGCGAAGCGACTGAAATGGTGGTGCGGTATCCGTCGCTGTAGAGTTTGGGTAGAGAGGAAAACTCGATCCCTTTGGGCATTTGCTCCATCACGTCGATGAGTTCCGTTTCTCGGCATAGTGCTGTCAGTGTCAAGCGATGCATTGGCTTGGCATCATCAAAATAGGTGTCAAGAATGGTCGCAACCATGGGGTGACTCATTTCGGGAAAGCCGGGCATGAAAAAATAGCGATCATCGAGCTCAAAGGCTGGCATTTGATTGACCGGATTTTCCAGCAGTTTGGCGCCTTTGGGGAGTTCAGCCATCAAGAGAGGATAGCGGCCGTTGGGAATATTGAGTGTCTCGATCCGTTCTTTGATGATACGGTAGGCTTCTTCGTGGGTATGGAGGGTGCCGTCACGCAGGGCAACAGCTGCGCATTTTCGAGTATGATCATCCGGTGTCGACCCGATACCACCGAAGCTAAAAAGCACGGCATTGGGCTGTGAGGCGATGAAGCGGATAGTCTGGATAATGAGGGCAGGATCATCCTCAATAATAAAGGAGCCCGAGAGCGTGTGACCACGTTTGAGCAGTGCCTGGGTCACAAAATCGAAATGCTTATCTTGTCGGCGACGGTTGAGGATCTCTGTACCGATAATGAGAGCGAAAAAAGTGGGAGTATGCTTCATTACTCCTCGATATAGTTCTTTAGTTTGCGCCCGACTTTGGGGTGTTTGAGCTTTTTGATCGCGCTGGACTCGATTTGGCGGACACGCTCTCGGGTGACGTTGAGCTCTTTACCGATCTCTTCAAGGGTGCGGTCACTCATGTCACTCAAGAGGCCAAAGCGCATCCTTACCACAGCCTGTTCGCGCTCATTGAGCTGGTCGAGTACTTCGTCGATTTGGTTATTGAGGTCATCATTCATCACTACATCTGTGGGGCTTAGTGTGTTTTTGTCTTCGATAAAGTCTCCGAAGCGTCCGTCGTCTTCGTCTCCGACAGGTGTTTCGAGGCTGACGGGCTCTTTGGTGATCTTGATGACATTCTTGACTTTGTCGACGCTGAGTCCCACTTCTTCAGCAATGGTATCAAGATCGGGCTCTTTTCCGGTCTCTTGCAAGTGCTTACGGATGATTTTATTGATACGATTGATCGTCTCGATCATGTGGATCGGGATGCGGATTGTGCGTGCTTGATCCGCAATGGCACGACTGATGGCTTGACGGATCCACCATGTGGCATAGGTGGAAAATTTGTACCCTTTCTGGTATTCAAATTTATCCACTGCCTTCATGAGGCCGATATTGCCTTCCTGAATGAGATCGAGGAATGGAAGTCCACGGTTGGTGTAGCGTTTGGCGATTGAGACGACGAGTCGGAGGTTGGATTTGGCCATGCGGGCTTTGGCTTTTTCACTCTTGACTTTTCCGGTACGAATCTGATTGAGAATCTCTTCGAGTTTTTTGGGATCAAGATTGAAGCTGTTCTTGCTTGCTTCCTGTGTTTCAAAGAGCTTTTTGATCTCAACATAGGTACTCACCATGGTCGTCTCTGGGACAGCATCAATGATGTCGTCCTTGGACATCTTGATAATGCCTTTTAGGATTTTTTCATGATTGGCACGGAGCTGATCGTTGAAGAGTTGAAGCTTGTATTCGAGGCGCTTGAGTTCTTTTTCGAATCCATCATCACTCTTGAGCGCGGTCTCCATGGCCTTGACCAATTCATTAATGAGCTTGGAGGTGGGGCCGAGATTGAGCAAGGCATTTTTGAGTTGATCTTTTTTGAAGCCGACTTTGAGACGCTCGTGAAAGATCTTTTCTGTATTATCCGAATCGTTTTCGATCGCTTTGTTCATTTCGTTGCGAGCACGAAGCCAGTCTTTCTTGGTCTTTTCCAGGTAAGTAAAGCTCTCAACGACCTGATTGACACGCTTGGTATCGGCAGAAGTGCTTCCGCTTTCTTCCTCGTCCCCGTCGCTGTCACTGCTGCTGTCTTCAAAGCTTTTGAACAGTTCTTTGACGCGTCGCTCCCTGTTGAGCAATGGTTCTTTGTAGTTGAGGATATAGTCTATCAGGTACGGGACAGAGCAAATGGCATCAATGATGATATCTTCTCCTTCCTCGATCTGCATACTTAGATCCACTTCCTCTTCTTTGGTCAGCAAAGGAATCTTACCCATCTCGCGCAGGTACATTCTTACCGGTGAATCGGAGCGACTCCACTCTTGGAGTTCCTTTTCTTTGGTCATGTCAAACTCTTCTTCGAGGTTGTTTTCCATCTGGCGTTTTCGTGCGGCAGCCTGGCGACGGTTTTCGTTGACAGTGAGATGCTTGGCGTACTCGGAAGAAGAAGCAATTTTGACGTTTTTCTCTTGGGCTAGCTTGGTAATTTTTCGAGCCTGAGCCGCAGTGATTTGTTTGTCAAACTCTTTGGCAATATTTTCAAAGGTGACAATTTCACCCTTTTTTTTGGAATCGAATATTGCTTCTAACTTTTTTATGCTGTCTTTGACTGCCATCTATAGTGCTCCTGTTTTGGTTGCGTGTGTTGCTATTGTTTGCGAAGGTGAATAACGCGGATTATACCCAAAAATCACTAAGAGCGGCGAGCCCACTTGGTATCTTTTGCCGCATTTGGATATAATCGCGGAAATTTTACGGGGACATTCCCGACAAAAAAGGATCCACCTTGCAAGGAAAAGTTTGGAAATTCGGCGACCATGTCGATACCGATTTGATCATCGCAGCCCGCTACCTCAATACCAGTGAACCCAGTGCACTGGCACAGCATGTCATGGAGGATGCTGATCCAGAATTTGTTTCCAAAATGCAGCCAGGCGACCTCATCGTAGCCGGTGTAAATTTTGGCAGCGGCAGTTCACGAGAGCATGCCCCAATCGCTCTCAAGGCCGCGGGCGTGGCAGCAGTTATTGCTCCGACTTTTGCGCGTATTTTTTATCGCAATGCCTTCAACATGGGTCTGCCGATCTTTGAGCTGCCCGAAGCGGGAGAGATTGATGAGGGGGACACAGTGCGGATCGATATGGCAGCCGGTGAGATCATCAACGAAACACAAAATAAAACATACCGTTTTGCACCCATTCCCGAATTTATGCAGGAGCTGGTGGATGCGGGTGGCTTGATTGCTTATGCACAACAAGAAATTGCCGCAGGAGGTGCTGCATGAGTCGCTCGTATACTATCGGGATCATCAAGGGAGACGGTATCGGACCGGAGATTGTCGATGAGGCGATCAAGGTTTTGGACGCGGTTGCATCCGTGGAAGATATTAACTTTGGCTACAAGGAGATGCTCTTGGGTGGTGCAGCGATTGACGCGACAGGCGTGCCGTTGCCTGAAGAGACGATCCAGGGAGTCAAGCAGTGCGATGCGGTACTTTTCGGTGCAATAGGAGGCCCCAAGTGGGACGATGTGGAGCGTCATTTGCGTCCCGAGAGTGGCCTGTTGGGCTTGCGCAAGGCGATGGGAACATTTGCCAACCTGCGTCCGGCGACAGTATACGAAGAGCTCATCAACGCTTCGACGCTCAAGCCCGAAGTGGTCAAAGGTGTGGATATCATGGTCGTACGGGAGCTGACGGGCGGGATTTATTTTGGTCAACCGCGCGAGCAGAATGCCGAGAAAGCCTTCAATACGATGATCTATACGCGTGATGAGGTTTTGCGCATCGCCAAGGTAGGTTTTGAGATCGCAATGCAGCGGGACAAACGTCTCTGCTCGGTCGACAAAGCCAACGTCCTGGAGGTGAGTCAATTTTGGCGAGATATTGTCATTGAAGTGGCGGCCGAATATCCCGAAGTAGAGCTGAGTCATATGTATGTAGATAATGCCGCCATGCAGCTGATTCGAAATCCGGGGCAGTTTGATGTCATACTTACAGGTAATATTTTCGGCGATATACTTTCTGATGCAGCCAGTATGCTGAGTGGTTCGATTGGCCTATTGCCCAGTGCCAGTACGGGTGAAGGAGTGGGGCTGTATGAGCCTATACATGGCTCTGCTCCTGATATCGTCGGACAGGGGATTGCCAATCCAATCGCCACCATTGCGAGTGCAGCCATGATGTTGCGCTATGCATTGGGCGAGAGCAAGGCTGCCGACCGAATCGAGGCTGCAATCAAACGCACATTGCACGAAGGATACCGCACGGGCGATATCGGCGCATACGATGCAAAGGAGATTTGCACGACGGATGAGATTGGCGCTATCATTGCTCAGTATGCTTCTGAAAACTAGGATGCTGTAATGGAGCAGCGCGCGCGTGTACTGATCGACTGCCCTGATGAAAAAGGGCTGGTTTACAAGATATCGAAAGTCTTTTATGATCGAGACCTCAACATTGACAACAACCGTGAGTTTGTCGACAAGGATAACGGTCGGTTTTTTATGCGGACGGTCGTAACGGGGCGTTTTGATGCCGAGGATTTGCATCGAAGCCTTGAGGCGATTGTTCCGGCACCATCTGAGATTCGCATCCTTCTTCCCCAGCGTAAAAAAATCATCATATTGGCCACGAAAGAAGCCCATGCACTTGGAGATATTCTCATCCGCCACGCAGATGGAGAGCTGGAAGCGGATATTCAGGCCGTTATTGCCAACCATGACACCTTGCAAGGGTTGACGGAGCGTTTTGATATCCCTTTTCACTTGGTGTCAGCCGAGGGGCTTAGCAGAGAAGAGCACGAAGAGAAAGTAATGGAGCATATCAATGCTTATGAGTTTGACGTGATCGTCCTGGCCAAATATATGCGCATACTCACACCAAGTTTCGTCTCGGAATATGCGCGAAAGATTATCAACATTCACCATTCCTTTCTTCCAGCATTCATCGGGGCCAATCCCTACAAACAAGCCCACAAGCGAGGTGTCAAGATCATCGGAGCTACCGCGCATTTTGTCACCAATGATCTCGATGAGGGGCCCATTATAGCCCAGGATGTGATCCCGGTCAATCACCGTCTTGGCTGGCAGGACATGCAGCGAGCAGGGCGAGATGTAGAAAAAGTCGTTCTCTCGCGCGCATTGGGGCTGGTCTTGCACGATCGGGTGTTTGTCAATGGGAACAAGACGGTGATTTTTTAATGCACATGCATCAGAAAGAATGCTATGTTTAATATTGTTTTGGTTGAACCCCAGATACCACCCAACACGGGAACGATCGGCCGGCTGTGTGTCAATCTGGGAGCGACATTGCATCTGGTTAAACCCCTGGGCTTTGATATTGACGACAAGGCGGTCAAGCGTGCCGGATTGGACTATTGGGCTCAGTTGGACTTGGTGGTATGGGAGAGTTTTTCTGACTTTCTCGAAGCCCATCCGGTGGACGCCCACAGCCATTTGGCGACGACAAAAACCGATCGACTTTATTGGGAAGCTAAGTTTGAGAAGGGGGATTATCTCCTTTTTGGTTCAGAGACTCGGGGGCTAGATGAGCGCCTACTGTTGGATCATCCTGGTCGCTGTTTGACAATCCCCATGGGTGCAGGGGGACGGAGCCTCAATCTCGGCGTAAGTGTGGGTCTGGTGGCTTATGAGGCGTTGCGACAAAATTATGAGGGTTTTGAGAAAATAGTTATTAAAAACAAGGAAGAAAAATGAGTGTCGGGGATATTTTTTATATTGTAGCTATTGTTGTGTTTTCGTGGATGACTTTTGTGATCATTCGGGGCAATTTTCAACGTAAATTTACCGAGGATGGTGAGCGTATCGACTTGATCAAAAAAGAGAAATCCGAGACGCCTGCAGAATAAGAATTATTTCAACGTATGGAAGCTGATCTCGCCATCGGCTTTTTTGGCCTTAGCGCGTTGGTACATGTTGAGGAGTCTAAATATAATTTCCTGTATGGGGTGATGCGTGTTGCTGATTTCTATTTCGCTGCAGTAGACGTTGGTTGCCCCTTCTTCTTTGACCGTATCGACAATGCGCTTCATGAAGTAATATCCACCATCCACTTCGGTACCTTGACTCAAAAGCGCATAGAGATTTTCGGACGAATCCACACAAAATAGGACATCCGTGTCGCGCTTGACGTGGCGGATTGCGGCCTCTAGATCAATGGTGTCGGCTGACAAAAGAGAGACGACAAAGGCTTTTTGCCGATTGTTATCTAGCAGATAATATAGCAACTCTATCCCACGTTCGATCGTGTCGAGCAAATGAATCAAGCGTTTGATATCTTTTTCGTTGAGTCCCTGATCGCTTTTTCTTTGCCGAGTTGTTGCTTCCATTGTTGTCCCCTTTTCTAATGTATTATAACCAAAAATTTTTAACCAAGATTGTGTCCATCACCGCGTGAAACTTTTTCGATCAAGCGGGTCATCATGCGCACACCTGCCCCACTGGCACCGTGAGGATTCTCGCCCCATGCTGCTTCGACAAAGGCAGGACCAGCGATGTCAATATGCGCCCAGCGATCATGGTGGTGTGCATCGATAAACTCCCCGAGAAACAGCCCCGCTGTAATGGCGCCCCCATAGCGGGTACTGGAGATATTGCATATGTCTGCGATCTTGCTGTCGATGGCTTGACGCAGGTGGCGGTTGAAGTCTAGTTTGGTTGCGTGCTCGCCACTGAGAGTGTCAGCAGCATACAGTACGGCTTCGATCGGCTTTTTGTTGAAGCCCATTACACCAGATGTGTATTGACCCACACCGACGACGCAGGCACCAGTCAGGGTTGCTAGATCGTAGAGGTAGTCAGCCTTGACCTCTTGCTGAGCGTAAGCCAGCACATCGGCCAACACGAGGCGCCCTTCGGCGTCTGTGTTGCGCACCTCGATCGTTTTGCCATTTTTGGCGGTGAGGACATCGTCGGGCTTGTAGGCGTCGCCACCGATCATGTTTTCAACTGCACCAATGAAACCATGAACTTCGACGGGAAGATTGAGTTCACTGACGGCCTTCATGATCCCGAGTACGGCTGAGCCTCCACTTTTGTCTGATTTCATGGTCACCATAAAATCAGCTGGCTTGAGGCTGAGTCCACCGCTGTCGTACGTAAGTCCCTTGCCGACGAGCGAGATGATGGCTTTGGGATTTTTGGGCTTGTGGGCTAGATGGATGACACGTGGACTGTGGCGGCTGGCGCGGGCAACAGCGAGTAGGGCATTCATGTTTTCTTTTTCGAGGGCTTTTCCTTTGAGGATTGTGATCTCGAGCCCATGGCTTTTGGCCAGTTTTTTAGCGGTTTTTGCCATGACGGCAGGATAAAAATCCTCCGGTGTGGTGTTGACGATGTCTCGGGTAAAATTGGTCGCCTTGGCAGCTGCAATGCCTTTGGGTATGGTGCGTTCGGCACTGGCTATGTCAAGATCATATCCGCTGTACTCTTGCGAAGAAATGATTAGTTTTTTGAGCCCTTGTTTTTGTGTGCTCTTGTAACGATCAAAGGTGTAGACCCCTAGCACTGCCCCTTCGACGAGCCCGCGTAAAGTCGCGGTGCATTTGGGGTGAGACATGTAGGTGCCGATTCGGGCGCTTTGGTATGGTTTGCCGATGAGCGCACGTGCAGCAGAGGCGACAGCAGGTCGCACATCCGTGCTGCGCAAAGAGTCAGCACCTGCAAAGACTATCCCTGCCTCCGGAAGATGACAGACCTCATCCTGGGCACCTTGAAAGCCAGCCTTTGTGAGCGTTTTGGCATAGGGCTTGATCCATGCATGATCAAAATCTTTGTCGATGACGAGTAAGATAGTAATATCGGATTTTATATGCTTAAGTGCATCAGTAGTGAGTGTAATTTTCATAAATTTTGCCTTGTAATATTGGGTAAAAGGAGTATAGCCAAAGGTCGATTAGAATTGACAGGTATTGGTCGGAAATACTCTATAGCGTGTGCATTGTGATCGGCGATGCGGGAGTGCAGTCAAAGACGTTCTATTTTTCCTCGGTGCAATGCTATGATTCCCTTGTGCTCTAGATTTTTGAGCAGCCGGCTAATGACGACTCTTGAGCTTCCTAGTTCTGTGGCAAGCTGCTCGTGCGTCGTCTCTATGACAGAGCGAGGTTGTCGCTCAATCCACTCCATGATACGGGTATCGAGTCGCTTAAACTTGATGTTATTGATAAGGGAGGTTAACTCCTCAAATCGAAGCTGATAGAGTGAAAAAAGATAGCTTTGGTACGCATCACTAAGGCGTGTGAGCTCCTTGACACTCTGTGCTGAGATAAGATAGCCTTCAATGTCGGTTAGGGTTTCAGCTGACGCAATGGCAGGCGTGTTGGAAAAAAGTGAAGCCGTGTTGACGATGCACTGTTCTCCTGCTTTGAGATGGTAGAGTGTCATCTCCTCTATGGTGTCTGCATGTGTAGAGAGGCGCACTGTGCCATGCGTGAGCCATAAGATATTGTCGCATACGTCTCCCTGATAGAACAGGATCGTATCTTTGGGAATGGATATGGGTTTGACGTGGCTTTGAAGAAATACTAAAGCGGCAGGTTCTATTTTTTCCAGAAAGGGATAAGAGGTATGTATCATGATTGCTCCATGCTATAGTGATCGACTATAGCATGATCCAGATTTAATCCTTTTTAATCTTGCAGCCAGAGTTGATACCCAGGAGTGCATAAGGCGGACACCAACCGATAACAGCCGTAAACAACAATACGCCACCGACTACATCGGCGATGATGTTGCCATTCATTACACCCCAACCGATAGCCGCAACCCCGATTACACCTCTGATCACTCTATCTGCTTTTCCTATATTACATGCCATGATGGCCTCCTGTGTTTTGGATGAGCGCATTATGGCATGATTCGCAGATCCTGTCTGTAACATTGGTTGCATAGAGTATGCTAATGTACATGTATTCAATATGCCCACCCATCTTGATTGCTGCATGATTCATAGCTGAGAGGAGAGCTATAATCAAAATCCTCACCTGTTTTGCGCTCATAGGCGCTGGAGCCGATAGACAAGATAGGTTCAAAATCGATCTCCTTTGGTATTGCGGTGGGGTCTTTTAATACAGCCTCATAGAGCTCAGAACCATTTGCTACAACGACACATCGCGTATAGAGAAAATCATCGGGCGAAAAATACTTATCGGACTGATAGACACCAGAAGCGATGGCGTGCTGCTTGGTATCTAGGGCATAAAGCTTCATTGCCAAGATGTCTTCAAATTGCCTTATATCGTTGATAGACATCTCAGAAAGGGCTCGGACGGCAGGCTCTATCACGGCATCGTCATCACCAGTCTTTTTCCAATTAAAAAGACCTATGATGCGCCAAAATATTTCATTGGACATGGAGAAGGTGCTCCAATTAGGCCGTACATACGCTGGCGCAATCCCCTCAATGTATCCTTTTTTCAATTTAGACGCAATTTGCCTGTCTGCTTGTTTTTGTGCCTCATTGTACGTGGGAAAAACTTTTTCCATCTGGCGAGGCTTTGCTCCTATACGGCCGTTTGTTGTGATGTATTTATTTTCAATGAGTTCAATAGACCAAAATTTATTAGAATGATCATCTTGGTAATAAAAATCACGCTTCATGCTGCACTTCCTGCTTGTGAGTATATTATGGACAATGATACAGAAACAATATAGTACCTACGCTAAAATATTATCTCCACAAAGCATTGTAGAGTCAAAAGAGAAATCATGTTACAATCTGTGTAAAATAGACTGATTAATATGCAGAAAAAAGAGAATAATGCGCAAGAAAACAGGCAGAAATGTTATCAACATTACGCAAATTCAAAAAAAAATTACCACCCATGCCAAAGAAAAATCTCTTCCCGATAATGTACTGTCTTGGCTTCAAAAAACTTTTGTACGCTGGTTGATCAACCACTACCCCAATGTCCAAGAAGTTCGGAGCATCGAACGCTATAAAATGCTGGTAAAAGGAGAAGTTCCGTCGTGGTTTCAGCCTGAGAATGAGGCTACGAAATATATCTATATTGATCTAAACCATCATGTATTTCAAGAGCTCTTGGAAAAATGCTCAGAGTTTCTCGCGAGCCGACCTAAGAACATCCACCATAAATTCCCAAGAATGACTGTCGAACATGTACTGCAAAAATGGAAAGAAGAACACGAACAGCTTCTGCGAAAAGAAAAAAAATATAAAGAAACTTCATGCGATGGGC
>CAZCAZ010000046.1:0-11238 GCA_964496735.1 uncultured Nitratifractor sp.
CCCTGAGCAACATTACGCTAAAATACGACCAATTACTTCGGGAGGCGCGGATGCTTTTGCGACATTTTTTTACCAACAGTGCTGGGATTCTTTTCTCGCGGATCGCTGGGTTGGTGCGTACGACGCTGCTGGCGGCGGTGCTGGGGCAGTCGATCTATAGTGATATGTTTCTAGTCGCCTTCAAACTCCCCAATCTCTTTCGCCGGATTTTCGCCGAGGGGGCGTTCGTGCAGGCGTTTATGCCCTCGTTTGTCGATTCGCGAAACAAGGGGGTATTTGCGGTGAGTGTCTTTCGACGGTTTCTCCTCTTTATCGTCGCAGCATCGCTGATCGTCTCGCTCTTCCCTCAGCTTTTCACCAAGATGCTGGCGATTGGATTTGACGCACAGGAAGTCGCACAGGCTGCTCCGCTGACAGCGATCACGTTTTGGTATCTCTCATTGATTTTCATTGTCACCTTTCTGGCCAGTCTGCTGCAGTACAAGCGCCATTTCGCCACCACGGCCTTCGGAACCGTGCTGCTCAATCTCTCGATGATCGCTGCACTGATCCTCTGGCGGCATGACGATCCGGCGGCGATCACGTATGCGCTGGCGATCTCGGTCCTCGTGGGAGGACTGCTGCAAGTGGGGCTTCATGTCTTTACTCTGACACGTCTGCGGCTCCATCGGCTGTTCATCGGTGGCTGGCGGTACCGGGGAGATCGGGATATCCGGGAGGAGAACGCCCATTTCAACCGTCTCTTCGTCCCGGCGGTCTGGGGGAGTTCGACCCCGCAGATCAATGCGTTTCTTGATACCTGGCTGGCTTCTTTTCTCGCCGCCGGATCGATCTCGGCTCTGACGTACGCCAATCTCGTCTTTACCTTGCCGCTGGCACTGATCGCTATCGCCGCATCAACCGCCCTCTTCCCTTCGATCACCAAAGACCTCAAAAACAACCGTGAAGCACAGGCCTACCAACATCTCGATCGCGCATTCTGGCTGATGCTCTTTGCCCTCGGGGCGGCGGCATTGGGCGGGGCGATGCTGGCTGAGCCAATTGTATGGCTGCTGTTTGAGCATGGGCGTTTTACGCAGCACGATACCCTCATCACATCGCACGTGCTGATGATGTATATGATTGGGCTGATCCCTTTTGGACTAAGCAAACTCCTCTCGCTCTATCTCTACGCCACCGACCGGCAGGCCAAAGCCGCCAAGATCGCCACCTGGAGTTTGGGCGTCAATATCGTCGCCTCCCTAAGCCTCATTCAGCCTCTGGGCGTAGTGGGCTTGGCACTGGGGGGGAGTATCGGGGGCTGGGTGCTCTTCTTACTGACCGTGCGAGAATTGGGCTGGGAGCAAATGAGAGCAATCATCCTCTCGCGCAAGTTGCTTTATTTTGCTGGAAGCATGGTGGTGCTTGGCTTGGGACTTTATGGCGTCCATGGATGGCTAATCGGATGGATACATAATTAGCATGTTGCAGTTTTGCTTCTAGCCTGCTATAATAGGCAATACCAAAAAATAAAAGGAAGCATCATGTCTCAAGCCGCCAAAGTCACAAACAACAAAATGGTCAAGTACTGCATCAGTGCCAACGTCTCCTTTCTTATCGGCAAGAAAAAGTAGTTCTGCCTCCAGATCATGAATCTTGAACTGCTCAAGGGGCTGACAATCCTCTACGTAGAAGACGAGCCCGCACTCCGCGAGAGCATCCGGCGTAGCCTCTCCCCTTTTGTTCATGAGATCATCACGGCCGCCAATGGTGTCGAGGGGCTGACTCTGTATCAGCAACATCAAGACCGTATCGATCTGATCATCAGTGATATTCTGATGCCCGAACGCAATGGCATCGAAATGGTCGACGCCATTCGTGCCATCAATCGCGACGTCCCGGTCATTTACACTACGGCCTTTGACGACCCGCATTATCTCAAGCTCGCCATCGAGCAATCCATCGAAAGCTATGTGCTCAAGCCCATTGACATCGAACAACTCTTTCAAGGGATCAAAAAAGCCCTCTACAGGATCGAAAACCAACGTCTCAGAGACTCCATCCTTGAGGCCAACAAGACTCTCACAGATCGAATCCAAGAAAAAACCCGCTATCTCAATGAAAAAAATACAGAACTCATGCAGCAGCTCTACACCGATGACCTAACCGGGCTGGGTAATCGCAAAGCCTTGACAGAGGCAATTCACTCTGCTGTCAATCCTGTCTTGATCGCCATTGACCTTGATGGATTTCACACTTACAATGAACTCTATGGTGAAAAGATCGGCAATGTCATCCTCAAAACTGTCGCGCACACTATCAGAGAAGCTTCTGAGAAATTTTCGCTCACAAGCTACCGTATTGGTGCCGATATCTTTGCACTATTCAAAGATGATTGCCCAACCGGATTCCAAAATCTCACACCGAAACAACAAAAGCTTCTTGATCAGATCACAAATTACACGGTTACCATACCTGCTTATAGTGTAACGCTTCAGATCAGCGCTACCCTTGGTACAGCCAACGGACAAGATGACCTCATTGTGCACGCAGCCATGGCACTAAAGAACGCCAAGCAACACAATATACCTTTTAGACTCTACGATGAGAGCTGCAATCTAGAATCCCAGTATCAAATCGATATCACATGGAGCAAAACACTTCGCAGAGCGCTACGCGAACAGCAGGTCGTCATGTACCATCAACCCATTTTGGATCGTAACCTGAAAATCGTCAAATATGAATCCCTCATGCGCATTGAAGCAGATAGCAGGGTTTATAATCCTATGGAATTCCTCGATGTCGCCAAAAAGGTCAAACTTTACTCCCGGCTCACAGCGGTCGCTATTGATAGCGCGATCATGCACAGTCAAAAGTATGGTTGCAATATTGCCATCAATCTCTCGATGGAGGACATCGAAAACCCAACTGCTGTCGATGCCATTGTCCAGAAAGTTGCACAGCATGGTATTGGGCATTTGATTACATTCGAAATCCTCGAAAGTGAAAACGTCCATGACTACGAACAGGTAATCGATTTCATCCAAAAAGTGCGCAGCTTGGGATGCCACATTGCACTCGATGATTTTGGAAGTGGATATTCCAATTTTTCCTATCTTTTGCAGATCAAACCTGACTTCCTCAAAATTGACGGATCACTGATCAGGAATATTACCAAAGACAGCAATGCGCGCATCATTACATCTTCCATTCATAATTTTGCTCACCGGCTCGGTATTCAAACCATTGCAGAATTTGTTCACTCAAGGGAGGTGTTTGATCTCTTGATGGAGATCGGCATCGATCAATTTCAGGGATTTTACCTCGGCAAACCTGAGCCCAACCCATTCGACACCCAGTGTACCCCTTCTGGTAAACCGGCATGAGATACATACATTTGGTATTGATTGTATGGACAAGCACACAGATCCTATGGGGCTCAACCCCCAGTCTGCCACTCTCGGACCAGGAAAAATCCTACCTTGCGCAACATCCCGTCATCACAATGTGCAACAATCCCAACTGGAAACCCATTGAATTCTTCAACAAAAAAAACAGCAACCATGTCCAAGGTATTGCGATCGACACGCTGCAGTATCTCGCCAAGCAACTGCATGTGACCTTTCGTCATATTCCCACCCAGAGCTGGAGCCAATCACAGGCTTTTCTCAAGGACAAAAAGTGCGATATTCTTCCCGCAGCAGTCCAAACAAAACAACGTGAACAGTATGCGGCCTTTACCCAGCCCTACCTTGACTACCCGCTCGCCATTATCACCACAAAAGAGAAACGATTTGTCCGAGAACTCGATGACCTGACAGGGGAAACGTTTACACGAAAAAAAGGCTCAGGATTGATCACTAAGATGCGCAAACTGTACCCCGGAATCACAATACTTGAAACCGACACTTACCTCCAGTCCTTTCGCAAAGTTGCCTCAGGTAACGCATACTACACCATTGCCACACTGCCGGTGGCCTCCTACTTTATCGGTCGCTATCAACTCAATAACCTCTACATCGCAGGCTATACGTCGATGCACTATCGGCTCAGCATTGCTGTGCGCAAGGATGCGCCTCAACTGGTCTCCCTCTTCAACAAAGCACTCGCGCACATCCCCAGAGAAGAACAAAAAAGTATTTTCAATCGCTGGACCAACATCCGGATCAACGAAAAGGTGAGCGGCATCAGCCCTCGTGTTTTGTACGGGATCGGCATCCTGGCTGCCTTGTTGATATCTATGGGTCTCTTGTGGTATTATCTTCTCAAAAAACGCATTCAAGAATCAAGTGAGCTTATCGACGCCATCATGGAGGGAGTTTTACTTTACAAGGATGATGTCTGTATCGATGTCAATGACAGCCTCGTCAAGATGCTAGGCCACAAGACCAAAGAAGAATTGATCGGCAATGATATTCTCTCTTATATTTCTCCTCGCTCCTTCGATACCCTGCTGGCACACATTCTCAACGGAAATGATGCATCCTATGAGCTAACAGCCTTGCGAAAAGATGGAAGGGAATTTCCGGTGTTGGTTCGTGGACGATCGATACGTAGCCAAAGCGTACGTCTGGTGAGCATGATCGACATGACAACGATCAAAAACCAAGAATACATCATTAGCCAACAAGCCAAACAGGCAGCACTTGGCGAAATGATTGGCAACATTGCGCACCAATGGCGTCAGCCACTTAGCACTATCTCTGCGACCGCTACTGGTCTCAAGATGCAAAGTCAGCATAAGGTGCTGGACAATGCACACCTGACTCAAAGTTGTGACGCAATCAATGAGCAGGCACAATACCTCTCGCGTACCATCGATGATTTTCGTAATTTTATCAAAGGTGATCGACAAAAAAAGACCTTTCGACTCCATGATACTGCGGAATATTTTCTCAAGCTCACCAGTGGAGCACTCGATGCTCACCGCATTGAACTCGAATGCAATATCCCAGAAACGATTCAACTTAACGGATATGAAAATGAATTAATCCAATGTTTTATTAATATTCTCAACAACGCAAAAGATGCCTTTCATAACAAAAGTATCAGCCAACGTGCCATTCAAATTGCTGCAAAAACCCTCAACGATCATGTTGTCATTACATTTCTGGACAATGCGGGTGGCATTCCCGATGATGTCTTGCCTAAGATCTTTGAGCCTTATTTTACCACCAAGCACAAAGCGAGTGGGACTGGCCTTGGATTGCACATGACATACAAGCTGATTGTAGATGGCATGGGCGGCAATATCCAGGCAACCAATGCCGTATACCATCACAAGGGACAAGAGTATCCCGGCGCCTGCTTTACCATCACACTGCCAATGAAATAAGCGCATGGCTTCATCCTTACTATTACTTTGATATAATACATAACTTCAATATTTTCCAAGGCGACAACCATGGTGATTTTCGACAGCGCTACTCGCACTAAGCGCCCTTTTGAGCCCATTCAACCTGGCAGAGCTGACATTTATGTCTGCGGACCCACCGTATACGATGATGCCCACCTCGGGCATGCACGCAGTGCACTAAGCTTTGATTTGCTGACCCGAACACTTCGCGCACTAGACTATCAGGTAACGCTGGCAAAAAACTTTACGGATGTTGATGACAAAATCTTGACCAAAATGAAAGAAACAGGTCAAACCATGGCCGAGATTACCGACTACTACATCAAGCGCTATCTGGATGAGATGGGTCGCCTTGGTGTTCGCCGAGCCGACATTGAACCGAAGGCAACCGAATCACTGGATGCCATACAAGCAATGATTCAAAAGCTGCTTGACCAGGGTTATGCTTACCAAATCAGCAATGGCGATATCTACTTTGACACGGGGCGAGATGCACAATACGGCAGTCTTTCACATCGTATCAGTGATGAAGAGAGCCAAAGTCGCGTAGCCCATGCTGATGCCAAACGTGACCCCAAAGATTTTGCATTATGGAAAGCATGTGAACATGGTGAACAGGTTTGTTTTGACCTTCCGTTTGCTTCCGGGCGTCCTGGTTGGCACATCGAATGCTCGGCCATGATCGAAAAACATTTTACAGGAACAGCCGAATACAGTATCGATATCCACGGAGGAGGAGCCGACCTGCTCTTTCCTCACCATGAAAATGAAGCGGCACAAAGCCGCTGCGCCACAGGACATGCGCTCGCCAAATACTGGATGCATAATGGATTTGTCCAAATTGACGGAGAAAAAATGTCCAAAAGTCTCGGCAACAGTTTTTTTCTCAAAGATGCCCTCGCGCTGTACGACGGGGAGGTCTTGCGCTATTATCTCATCGGTGTCCACTACCGCAATGATTTCAACTTCAATGAAATCGATTTGATCACAGCAAAAAAACGCCTTGACAGGATCTATCGCCTCAAAAAACGTCTTGTCCCCGGCACCCCATCCCAGGTAGATGCTGCCTTTGAGACCGCACTGCTATCCGCTATGCGCGATGATCTTAATGTATCAGAAGCCCTGGCCGTCATCGACGAAATGGTTGCCTATGTCAATGAAGCACTTGATAAAAACCCTAAAGATAAGGCAATCAAGAAAACCTCACTTGCCAATATTGACCTCATAGATTCCGTCCTCGGCTTCGGAGGTCAAGATCCCTACACGTACTTTCAGATCGGAGTCGACGCCGAATTGGCTACACAGGTCGAGGCATTAATCATTGAGCGTAATGGGGCGAAAGATCTCAAGGATTTTGCGAAGGCAGATTCCATTCGCAATGCTTTATCTGACTTGGGTATTGCCATTATGGATACCACTAGCGGTACAGTTTGGGAAAAAATCTGATCTTTTATATGATTTAATATTATTATAAGTTCCTTCTTGATATCATTCAATATGAATTTGAAGGAGCAGACCAATGACACGAAAAAAATTTTACAGAACGGGTTTGATCACGCTCCTGGCAACGGCAGGAATTAACGCTGGGGTTCTGACACATACGGAGCCAGTTGATTTGGCGCGACAGCAAGAGGCATTGTCGCAAAAGGTGATCTCGGCTTATGCAAAACATCAAGACATCTCACAAGTCATCTATAACCTAAAAGAGAAACAAAACCGCCTCAAAGGGGCAATACACGATCCTGAAATTCTCAATTTGCTTCATTTTCTTGAAGAGTGCCTTGATCGTATTAATGACATCAGCAAAAAACCACATTTTGACGGCAGCACCCAAGTTGTTGCTGATTTGGGGACTTCTATCGGTGAAGGGAGTCGCTACATCGTCCGGTCTCTGCAGTAAGCCAAAAAGTGTGGCACGTGCGACTCCATCCGTAAATACCTCCCTTCAATGAGGTCTTTTCGGATGGAGTCCATGTCCATCACGATAACCCTTGTTTTGTTTCTCTATGCCGCTGGAGATGGGGTGGACTGTGTTCGTCCCCCCGTACTCAGTCCACGCCACCTCCAGCGGCGCTAAGCGCCAAGCGCGCCAAGAACTCTTCGCCGTAGCGCTCGAATTTTACCTCACCTACACCTGAAATTTCTAACATTTCTTCCCGATCACTCGGTCGCGCTATGCACATCTCTTTGAGTGTCTTGTCCGAAAAAATTACGTAGGGCGGAATATGATTTGCTTGGGCAATTTCCATACGAAGCAAGCGTAACGCCTCAAAAACCTCAGCGTCGTCTCCATTTAGGTCGATTTTATTCTTAAGTTTTTTAGGCTTTGGCTCGACGGAAAGACGCGTTGCTTTTATCTCGACAGACTGATCACCTTTGAGGATTGCTCCGCCATGTGTCGTCAAGGTGTATACGCTATATTCACCGATTGCAATTGCACCAAGTTCGAGGAGTCGATCTCCGATTACACGCCACTGTACCGTAGAATACTCTTTTCCTATCCCGTAAACACTCAGCGCATCGTGATGATTGGACAACAAGCGCTGCTCTTGGCTTCCTCGCAATACGTCTACGACATATTTTAATCCAAAGGCTTGGCCTGTCCGCCATATGGCCGAGAGGAGCTTTTGGGCGGCATCCGTGATGTCAACTTTTTCGCTTGGCGGCAAGGTGCAATTATCGCATGCCACAGCACAGGCCTCCATGTGGTCATTGAAATACGCAGCAATCGCTTGATGGCGACACACATCACTCCCGGCAAAACGCACCATGGCCTCAAGTTTAGCCAAGGCATGCTCACGATAAGGCGAAGGGGGTAGATCTTCGACAAAGCTACGCTGCTGCACCACATCCTGTGCACCAAACAGCAGCAATGTCTCTGATGCCAATCCATCGCGCCCTGCTCGTCCAATCTCCTGATAATAGTTTTCGATCGTCTTGGGTAGGCTCATGTGAACGACAAAGCGAATGTTGCTTTTGTCAATCCCCATCCCAAATGCAATGGTCGCGACCACCACCTGCACTCGATCGGCGACAAAATCAGTGTAGGTGCTGTGCTTTTCTTCCGTCGGTAATGCTGCATGATAAGCACGCGCCACGATCCCCTTGTCTTGGAGGAAGCGCGCCAGTGTTTCTGTCGAACGTCGTGAAAGCGTATAGACAATTCCCGCTTCTCCAGTGTGACCTTCCAAAAATCGAATCAACTGCGTCCGCCCATCCCCCATACGGTGTTCCGTGTGGATCATCAGGTTGTCTCGAAACAATGCACCTCGTACTCGCTTGGGTGATGCGAGCAGCAATTGTTCACCAATATCTTGCTCGACTGCTTCCGTCGCAGTGGCGGTAAATGCAGCGACTGGTATGTTAGAAAATTGCTCTTTTAGCAGAGAAAGACGCCGATAGTCTTCGCGAAATTCATGCCCCCATTCACTGACGCAGTGTGCTTCATCCACTACAAAAAAATTCAGCCTGAGGCGCTGGAGCAGACGGACAAAATAACGATTATTTAGCCGTTCTGGTGCGACATAGAGTAGGCGAATATCTCCACGCAACAAAGCAGTTTCAGTTGCTTCCGCCTCTTCATGTGTCTGCATTGAGCTGAGCATGGCTGCCGAGATACCGTTGGCCTGAAGCGCTGTGACTTGATCATGCATAAGAGCCAGTAGCGGAGAGATCACTACAGTCACGCCCTCCATCAGCAAGGTGGGCAGCTGGTAGCAAAGTGATTTTCCGCCCCCTGTAGGCAAAACCATCAGCACATCTTGATGATTCAAAATGGCATCGATCACCTCTTCCTGGAGTGGACGAAATGTTGCGTATCCGAAGTATTGTTTGAGTATTTGCAGTTTGTTCATGGTGCCAGTATATCGCAAGAGGCTTTTTGGGTAGAAAAAAATGTCAAATTGTCATATTTTAAGATTTATATGATACGTCAATAGCGTTGATTTTCTCAACCCTCCCTGCATGACGCCCTCCCTCGAACTCAGTCGAAATAAACACATCGATCATATTTTCGATCACGCCCTTTCCCACAACCCGCTCACCAAATGCCAGGATTTGAGCATCGTTATGCGCCCGTGCCATCTCGGCTGTATAGGCATCGTGGCAAAGTGCTGCACGAACATCGGGGACCTTATTGGCCGATATGGAGATGCCGATACCGGTACCGCAGATAACGATACCAAAACTCCCAGCATCGTCGCGCACTGCTTCGGCGCATTTTTGGCCAAAATCGGGGTAATCAACTCGGTCCGCTGTCTCGGGGCCCAGATCGACCACCTCGCATCCTTTGTGAGTGAGCATGGCAATCACATCCTCTTTGATCGTGTAGCCTGCATGGTCTGTCGCAATGTAAAATTTCATGGTATTTCCTTAGTTGAGTATAAACTGTAGCAGCCAACGGGCTGGCCAAAACATGTAGTCACCGACCGGTGTAGCGATCACAAAAATCAAAACAAACATTCCATAGGGATACACGCGTGTGATCCATGCCGCCACATCATGCCAGCCCATTTTGGATGCAAAAAACCGAAGTGCCATCGCCCCGTCGAGCGGTGGAATCGGCCAGAAGTTAAAGACGGCCAAAATCACATTGACCACCACTAGCTGATAAAGAAAAATATAGGCAAATGCACCGCCAAGTCCACTGGGATGTGCCATCAATGGCATAAGAGTCGAAGCGAGCAGTGCCAGCATGATGTTGAATGTGATTCCTGCCAGTGCCACGGCAATTGCCGCACCGTAGCCGCCGTTACGGGTGACGGTGTTCATGTCTACCGGCACCGGTTTGGCCCAACCAAAGAGAAATGGCGCACCGCTAAAATAGAGGATCGCCGGGACAGCAATCGTACCAACCGGGTCGATATGCACCAAAGGATTGACGCTCAATCGCCCCAATGACTTGGCCGTAATGTCCCCATAACGGTACGCCACCCAGCCGTGCATGATCTCGTGTCCAATGATCGCCACGGCCAACGCCAGAACTATCGTGGCGATCTCGATAATTTCCGGATCAGTCATCAATGGGCTTTTCTCGCTGGATGGCATCGACCGAGCGGCCAATTCTATTCCAGCGTACGGAGTAGCGATGATTGTTCCACTTAGTCTCACACTCGGACGAATCGAGGCGAAGCTTGGCACCACATACCTTGCGCAAGGCCTGATGATCACGACCACCGAGCTCGCCACCCTTGAGAACACGCTCGTAGCTACGATACTCCATCGAGAAATAGATCGCCCAAGGCTGACCAATCACGAGACGATAAGGCACTGAGCCCCAAAATCTACTATCGTCTGAGTTGTCTCGGTTGTCGCCGATCATATAGAAGTGATCAGGCTGAACTTTTTTGTAAAAGGCATTGACCGGCCGGCCTTTGAGCTCATATAATGGAGCTTTCAGTCCATCGATCAATACCGGCTTCATGTCAACACGATCAATCTGATAAAGCATCTGCATAAAAATATTGCTGTTGTATTCTGGCTCATACTGAATGCCGGGGTATTTTTCACGGTAGGGATTATCAAGCCAGAGCTTCCCCAAGGCGGTGACAGTTTGCGCCTTGGGATAATGCGCTTTCATGTACGCATCTCCCTCATTCATGTGGATCAGCAAGTGCTGATTGTAATAAAGCAACTCATCTCCACCCACAGCAACACAACGTTTGACATAATGGGTTTTTTGATCCTTGGGGACATAAAAAACCATGATATCCTCGCGCTTGGGACGATCCCCTTCGATCAAATGACCGTTGTTGTGAATGTCCGGGAAGATTTTGATCCCCACCCAGGGGAGTTCCGGTATGGGGATGCCGTACGCGAATTTTTTGACGAAGAGAAAATCCCCGATCAGTTGAGAGCGTTTCATCGATCCGCTCGGGATCACAAACGACTGTGCGACAAAAAAG
>CAZCAZ010000047.1:0-11112 GCA_964496735.1 uncultured Nitratifractor sp.
GTGATGAACTACTTCAAAGGAACATTGCAAATCAATGAAGGTGTCTGGGTTGGGGTCGGAGGATTGCTAGGGGGATTAGCAGGAGCTCGAATGACGGATTTGTTGCCCCATGAAGTGTTGCAATATATCTTCTTGGTGTTGATCTTATTTGCTCTTTGGCGACTGATTACGGCCAAAAAACTCGAAGACGGTCAGGAAGAAGGGAGCTTCTCTCCGGCAATGCTGTTGGGGATAGGGCTGGGGATTGGGATCATTGCGATGATGCTTGGTGTTGGAGGATCAGTAATGCTGACCCCCATTCTCGTAGGCTTCCTCCACTTCTCGACCAAAAAGGCTGCTACGGCTGGACTCTTTTTTGTCGTCTTCTCATCGATTGCTGGACTAGGGTACAAGCTAGCGGCCGGGACGTTCGTTGACCTGTCTTTGGACTGGACACAGGTACTGAGTGTCGCATTTGCTGCCCTAGTGGGGGTCGTGGGCGGTATCTGGCTCAAGGATCATGTCCACGATCGACATCATCGCCTATCACTTATCGTGCTTTATATAGTGATCTTAGGACTACTAATCAAAAAAATCTTTTTATGATCTACTCGACCGTGACGCTCTTGGCTAGATTTCTTGGCATGTCGACATCGTTACCCAGGCGCACGGTCACCTCGAGAGCAAAGAGCTGCGTGATCACCATCATTTCAAAAAACTCCACCATCGGATGGCTGGCACACTGTGTCTGAATCAGGTCATCTGCCAGCTCAAAAGGCTCAGGACTGATCGCCAGGATCACCGCATCACGAGCGGCGAGCTCTTCGACATTGGACTTGATTTTGTCGTACAGCAGTGTACGGGGCATGAGAGCGACCGTGTAGAGTTCACTGTCAGCCAAGGCGATGGGGCCGTGCTTCATTTCTCCAGCGGGATAACCCTCGGCGTGAAGGTAGCTGATCTCCTTGAGTTTCAGCGCCCCCTCGAGGGCAAGCGGGAAGAAGATATCTCGCCCGATAAAGAAAAAGCCGTGCCCGCCAAGGTAGTGCTTGGAGAGCTTGGTGATTTGTTTGTGTCGTGCTTCGGTCACCAAGAGTGCCTTGGGCGTGTGGCGCATGGCATCGAGCTCTTCTGTGATACGATCCGATGAGAGGGTGTTTCTCTGCTTGGCCAGAAGAAGAGAAAGCATCCAAAGCACCATTGTCTGGGTGGCAAAGGCTTTGGTGCTGGCAACGCCCTTTTCGATCCCAGCACGGGTGAGAATCGCTGCATCAGACTCACGGACAATAGAGGAATTGTCGACGTTGCATACGGATAGACTTTTGAGTCCGGCACGTTTGGCCATCTTGAGAGCCTCAAGGGTATCGGCAGTTTCGCCACTTTGGGAGATGGTAACAAAAAGGGTATCGTCGCTCAGCAGGGGTTCTTTGTAGCGAAATTCACTGGCAATCTCCACATCGCAGCGGATTTTGGCCAGTCGCTCGAAGAGATAACTGGAAGCCAGAGCCGCATGGTAGCTGGTGCCACAGGCACAGATCTTGATGGTCTGAATCCCATCAAAAAGAGAAGGATCGAGCTCGTCAAAGGCAACTCCTTCGTCAAGTACACGACCCATCATTGTCTCCCCCATGACACGACTCTGCTCGTAAATCTCTTTTTCCATGAAGAAACGATAACCATCTTTTTGAGCCAGAACTTTGTCGGCCGTCAGTGGTTGAGGAGTGACACCTTTGGCTCCATTGGCATCATAAAGGTGGACGACACCATCTTGTACGTAGCCGTATTCGCCATCTTCAAGGTAATAGACTTCATTGGCATGGCCAATGATCGGAGTATCGGACGAGGCGAAGAAAATTTCATCCCCGCGAAAGCCGATCAGCATCGGCGAGCCGTGCTTGGCAAAAAAGATCGTTTTCTCTTGTGCCTTGGTGATTAGCAACGTAGCGTAGGCTCCCTCAAGTCGATCAATGGTTTCTTGAAATGCGCTGAATGGATCATTCGATTGAGAATAAAGATGCTCAAAGAGATGAACAATTGTCTCGGTATCGGTCTGACTGACAAACTTTGCACCTTCCTTTTGAAGGGTTTTTTTGAGAGCCTGATAATTCTCGATGATACCGTTATGGACAACATAAGAATATTGACCCATGTGGGGGTGGGCATTGAGCTCAGTCGGCTTACCGTGTGTCGCCCAGCGGGTATGTCCGATCCCAACCCCGAAGCCCTCAGAGGAAAAGTTCGCTGCCTTGTCTGCCAGATTGTCAATCCGACCGATGGCCTTGAAGTTCTGAAGTTCTCCGCTGCTGATCGTGGCAATCCCTGCGGAATCATAGCCACGATACTCCAGTTCGCGTAAGCCTTCGATTAGAATCTCTTTTTTCTCTTTTTTACCGATATAGCCGACAATTCCACACATAGTTACTCCGTCAAGTCTGCAATAAGATTTTCTATATTATGGCAAAAGTTTCCATTTTTCTCGATTAAGAATAGATCATTGACGCGGGATCGGAGGGTGTGGATCTTGGTCGAAGCTATGTCGATTTTGTGCGCATCAAAGCGATGAATCAGATAGGCAAGGAGCCCTTTTTTATTCTGAGTTTTTAGGCGCAATGTGGCATATTCTCGTGTGTGGCTGCAGTCAATGACAATATCGCTTCTCTTGAGATTGGGTCGAACATAATTGACCGGCTTGTTGCCAAAGTATGCTTCGTGAATGCTGGCTTCCAGAAAAGGAATATCTTCTATTGGAAGCGCATCGTTGAAATCAATCTTAAAATACTTTAGATCATCAAAAAGCTTGGTGATCTCCATGTTGACAACATTGAGACGCGAGAGCTGAGCCAACAAATAGCCCAGTCGAATATTGTCACGACGAATAATTTCAAGAGTCAGGAAAGGTGTATTGCTTATCTTGGTATTGATGTCCTTCGTTGCATAGGCCGCTTCGCCGACAGCAACAATTCGTCGAGTGGAGTGGCGGATAAAAAAAGCATCCGAAGGGATAGCGAGGATTTTTTTGCGTACGGTTGCAGGAAGCGCCGTAAAAGCCTTGGATCGCTGGAGTGATGCAATTTTCTTTAGTCTGCGTGCCGCTTCATTTAAAGCATTTTTGTTTTCAAGTACGGCTAGGGATTCACGATAGAGAGTACGCACCAAACGGGAGACAAACGGGCTCCAGGTTTCGCGACTTACCCCCTTCATGTCGGCATAGGTCAGTAGATAAATCATATCGAGCAGTAGAAGGGTGTCAAAACGAGAAGCGAAGCGAAGCAAGGTTTTTTCACTGTAAAGATCCTCGCGCTGAGCCGTCGTGCTCATGAGCGTATGGTAGGCAATAAGATGCTCTCCGATCACAATATGCTCATCCGGTAGTGAGAGTTTTTTCCCAAAGAGACGAAAAAGAGATGCGCCCACGAGGCGGTGATCACGTTTGCGTCCTTTTCCGGCATCGTGAAGCAGGGCGACGATCTTGAGCAGACGACGATGTACCGGCGTGAGACGAGCATATATCTCACGAAGAAGGGGCTCATCATCGATTGGTTCTGCAAGTGCTTCAAGATGATGAAGTGTTTGAAGTGAATGCAAATCAACTGTGTAGTGATGGTAGCCGTCAAACTGTGGAAGATCGACTACTTTTTTGAGTGGTGCAATGGCATACCCTAGCAAGTCCGCACTTGAAAGTGTAGTTAGGACCGAAGAGGCATGAGGATGATCAAAGATCGAGCGTATGCTTTTGTAGAGTTTTGCATTGAGGCGTTCGGGGCGAGGAGTATGAAGGATGGCTTGCAAGAGAAGAGGATGAGCTGTGTATGGAGCATCAGCATGCGCATTGAGGTCATCAAGTAGATTTTGGAAGCGGGGATAGTCTTGTTGACCACGAAGGGCTCCATGATAGAGGTCGGGTACGTATTCTCTGGCCAAGGATTCAAGCCAGATTTTGCTGTAGAGTCGGATGCGTTTGAGACTTTGGGATACGCGACGTGCTAGACGGGTATGTCCATGCGCCGTATCGGGATACCCCAAGAGACGTGCTACTTCAGGGATAAATTCGAGGCGAAGCCGATCCTCTTTTTTCCTGGCACTGAGATGAAGAGCTGATCGCACTCGGAATAAAAATTCCAATGCCATGCGAAATTCACGGTAATCCTCTTCGTCAACGATAGCGGCCGGAAGGTCATGAATGCGTGGAACATCATAAAGAACTTTTCCAATCCAGTAGATAAGGTTGGCGTCACGAAACCCACCTACTCCTTCTTTGAGGTTAGGCTCCATCGTCAGGCCGAAGCGCTGATGGAGTCGGCGTAATTCTTCGATCTTGGCACGAATGAAGCCATCGGGATCGTCTCGGCGGATAAGAGTGATGGCATTTTGGGTTTGCGTCCAGACAAAACGAGACCCGATTACAAAACGGGATTCGAGCAGGGCAGTCTTGATGGTAATATCACGACGACTCACCTCGAGAAGTTCTTCAGTTTCATGAACGCGATGGCCGAGCTTGAGCCCGGTATCCCACAGGAGATAGAGTATCTTCTCGATCAGTGCCTGGTGTTGGTAGCCTGGAATATCTTGGTATACGATCATAAGATCGATATCAGAGTGGACGCTCATTTGTTCTCGACCGTAACTTCCCAGAGCGACCAGCGCAATAGGCAGATGGTTGTACGAGGGCTGAAAATCACCAAACATTTCCCGTACAGCAATCTGGAAGGCAAAACTGAGAATTTGATCGATTTTTCGGGTATGCTTGACGAGAAAATCCTTGCCACTGCTTTGAGTAAAAGTGCTTTCCAGTGTGCGGTTGTATTCCTTGAGGTGTTCTTTGAGTACTTTAGCGATCTTAAAATCGGGGGCGTTTTTATGCAAGAGGGTTTCGATCTGATGTTTGAGTTTCTTCACGCTGTAACCTTTTGCAGTGATATTGGTGGTATAATACCGAAATTTTATTCACAAAAATTTTATTCAATGGGATAACGTATGGATTTGATCAAAAAAATACGCAACGGTGAGCGCTTGAATCAGGCAGAAGGAGAGGCCCTGTATGATCTGGATTTGATGGTATTGGGCGAGTTGGCCGACACCATTCGGCAGGCCAAATACGGTAAAAAAAGTTATTTCAATATTAATCGCCATATTAACCCCACCAACGTCTGCGCGGATACCTGTAAATTTTGTGCGTACTCAGCCAGCAGAAAAAATCCCAAACCCTACACGATGTCGGCTGACGAGGTGGTTGCTATCGCTCGTGAAGCATGGGATCGCGGAGCCAAAGAAGTTCATATTGTTTCGGCGCACAATCCCGAAGGGGGTTCAGCTTGGTACATGGATACCTTTCGTGCCGTACGTACTGCCTTGCCGGATATTCATATCAAGGCCATGACGGCTGCGGAGATTGATTATCTTCACCGCACGTGTGGCTTGAGCTACAGTGAAGTGATCGATCAAATGATTGCAAGTGGAGTAGACAGTCTGCCTGGAGGAGGAGCAGAAATTTTTGACGAACAAGTACGCGAATATCTCTGCAAGGGCAAAGTCTCTTCAGAGGGCTGGCTTGATATCCATCGCCTCTGGCACCAGAGAGGTCGCGAGAGTAATGCGACGATGCTTTTTGGCCATATCGAGACGCGTGCTCATCGAGTTGATCACATGCTTCGACTTCGCACGCTCCAAGATGAGACCAGTGGATTCAACGCCTTCATCCCACTGGTCTATCAAAAAGAGAATAATTTTCTCAAAGTTACTGATTTTCCCACGGGGCAGGAGATTCTCAAAACGTATGCGATTAGCCGAATTTTGCTAGATAATATCCCTCATATCAAGGCCTATTGGGCTTCTGCAACCATTGGTTTGGCTCTGATTGCGCAAGAGTTTGGTTGCGATGATCTTGATGGCACGATTCAGAAAGAGTCGATTCAGTCGGCTGCTGGGGCAGACAGTACTACGGGGATGGATCTAGAGAACTTTATTGCCTTGATTCGCAACGCTGGCTTTACTCCTGTCGAGCGTGACAGTCTGTATCGTGAGCTTAAATCTTATTAAGAAAAGCATCTAGAATTAGCTTATTTTAGAGCCCCAGCAGTATCAATTATTTTAGAAGATTTTACATTGGATGCACACGCAAGTTCCTATTTTGCGGCTTGTGCACCTCGGGTGTGTATTATGCGAACCTTGTTTGACGCAATAATTAGACTTGCTATTGTCCTTGACCGTTTTTTGACAAAAAATCTGGTATAATACCTATGCGAACACTGGTCTAAAGACTGTATAGGTGTTGGTGACTTGGGGAAAGAACCATGAATATGTTATGCTATTTAAGCATTTGACTTGGATTGCGTAACTAAAGGAACAAAAATGAACACACGTACCATAACAAAGGGACAAGTATGCCATTACAAATGTTGAGTGAAAGCATTGCTTTGCTGACTCGGGTGCCAATAAACTTGGCTCATGCCTTTATGCTTCCTTTGGATCGAGAGGTTTGGAGAGTAAGCAAAAGGAAGCATCGTGACACTTTGTTGCGCAAAGTGTGTTTTGATCCAATCTTAAATTACCATGGAGTAAATGATGACATCTAATGTAAGAAAATATCTAAAGGCTACCTTATTTCTGTTGACAGCAGCACTGTTCGCTGGACCCATCTCGCTGTCTGCGGCAGATGCCGATCTGGTGACAGTAACGACAGTGTCAACCGCCAATGCAGCGGTGGGCGATGAGGTGACATATACCGTTACGGTGACAAACAATGGTCCGGATGAAGCAACCAGCGTACATGTGCGAACAATATTGTCAGGAAGCATCGAGCACCCTGTCTTTACGCCAAGCCAAGGAGATTATGCAAGCAATGTCTGGAACATAGGCACGATTGCAAATGGAGGCAGCGTGACGATGACTGCAGTAGGCAGGGTTGGTGACGGTACACGTGGAGGCGTCATAGCTAACAAGATTTACTTTACGTGGGCAGATCAAGTAGATCCTACGGAAGATGGCGATATATTAATTGCCAGCCTAACTGTTGACCCAATCACGCCGTCGGGCTCTTGTACTTCGGGATTCGATTGGGATAATAGCGGATGGCAGAATGGCGATAAGACTGGAACCATTACACTCAGCAACGGTGTGACAGCAGATATTGCTGTGACAACGAATGCGGCAGGCACCTTTGATCTTGACGATGATGGTATAAAGTCACCTCTCGTGGACAGCGCCGCCTCAAGCATCAAGCTTTTGGGGGGCATACCGGATCTTGGAGTCATTTTTGATCCAGATGCCAACACAAGCACCTCTCCTGTTACGATCACATTGACTTTTTCCGAGCCCGTGTATCATGCATCATTTTTGATCACAGACGTTGATGCATCAGGAGCCAAAAGGGACGACCAAGTCACAGTAACATCAGATGCAGGAATGCCGACGTTAACTGTACTGAATACAACTCGTCCTACTGCTACAGCAACTGCAACCAATGTGGTGGAGTCGACAGAGGATCTTGATGGAAACAACGACAACACGGGAACAGCAAGGGTTGTGATTCCTGACGGAGCCACTAGAGTGACGATTGTTTACGCCGAAGTAAATACAATAACAGAAGATCATCCTCCAAGAGGAGTGGGGTTCTTTGGTAACCTTGCAGTATGTAAGGGTGGAGTCGTCTCCGGTACAGTCACGGACAATTCCGGAGCCAGTCTTGGTGCCGTAAACATTGCGCTAGTGAATAGCAACGGCAATATAGCGGCTACGACCATTACAGCAGCGGACGGTACCTATACGTTTTCAGGAGTAACACCAGGGGACTATAATATTCGGGAGACCAACCCCGTTAATCACTCTTCAGTACATGATGGAGATGATACAAATGGCGACGATGACGCAGCCAATGCAAACACCAATGACGACTTAATCCCAGTTACTGTAATGGCAGGGGAGACAGATGATGGAAATAATTTTGTAGATCAACAAACAGTTCCAGGTGACTGTTCGGCAAACTTTGACTGGGATCACAGTGCGTGGAACAATGGCCAAAAAGCTGGTACCATCACCTTGATGCCAGGTGTAACAGCGGACATAAGCATTAGCACCAACGCAGCGGGGACATACGATTCGGCAGGAACACCTTCACCCTTTATTGATAGTGCGAGCGGACCTGAGAATTTAGTAGGAGGCATTTCGGATCTGGGTCTGGTCTTTGGGCCTGATGCAGGCGAGGGCAGCTCTCCTGTTACGATAACCTTAACATTTAATAAGCCTGTGTTTAGTGGTTCATTTCTTGTTTCTGATGTTGACCCGGATGGAAACCCCAGTGGTCGTGAAGACAAAATCACAGTAACCAGTGATGTAGGTACTCCCGCACTGCAAGCGACAACCTCAGGCACACCAACATTTACAATCAATGGTAACCAAGCGATAGCAATTCCAAATAGTGATCCATCATCCAATACTGACACAGGAACCGTGCTGGTTCGCATACCTGATGGCGCAACGACGATCCAGATTGTCTATGCGGAAAACTCAGGCCAGAACGATCCGGGACCTAGAGGTATTGGTCTTTTTGGTAACTTTGGAGTTTGTGCTTCAGGAACCATTTCAGGCACAGTCAAAGACAATGCAGGAAGCAATCTCGCCAATGTAACCTTAAAACTGAAGAATGGTAATGGTGATACAGTGGCCACGACAGCAACCGCTGCAAATGGAAGTTATACTTTTTCTAATGTAACACCAGGTGACTACATCATCCAAGAAATCAACCCAGCCAATCACACATCGATCAGTGATGGCGACAGCACAGATGCCAATGACGACGCGGCGAATGAAGATACCAATGACGATTTGATTCCCGTTACAGTAATAGCAGGAGAGACGGACAACGGCAATAACTTTGTAGACAAAGCGGCTGATCCAGCTACCACATGTCAAGCAATCACCTCGCAAGATCTGGGTGTGCCATCCAACACAACATCCTACGATACAGCTAATCCTGTCGACGTCAGTGCCAAATTTGGCTTGGCCGCAGGCAGCATCCTTGTAGATGTTACGGGTGCCAATACATCTAATGATGTTATGAAAGTTTCAAGCGACCACCATACGGTCTTTGATATTTCAGGAAACACAAGCGTTTACATCAAAGCCATACACGGTGGCGCACTGGGTGCAGGATTGAAAGATAAAATCTTTATTACCAATGGCGCAACATATACCCTTACTTCTGCTTTGGCCAATGGACTAACTTCTGGCAACAACGTCAACGATGGGTATTACGTTGAGAACCCAACCAATGACAAAATATTTAGTAGTGACTTTGTTTGGCTTTCAGACACACCACAAAATTACATAAACTTTGGTACAACATCGGATACGTTGAACTCGAGAATAGGGTTGACACTGTGTATGCCTGCTGCACCTACAGCCAACAGTGACACGGTTAGCAATCCAAATGCAGGAACTTCAACAACGCTGCCAACGCTTGACAATGATACAGATCCTCAAAATGACCTTGATCCTTCAAGCGTCAATATCACAACTCCTGGTGCCAGCGATACAGACAATGATGGTGATAAGGATCGCTTGGTTGTAGATGGACAAGGAGTTTGGACAGTTGATAATGACAGTGGAGACATTACCTTTACTCCGGATGCAGGCTATACCAGTGACCCAACACCTATTACATATAATGTGCAAGATACAGCAGACAACGTATCCAATGAAGCAACCGAGACGGTGGATTATCCAGATCCAGCCACTTCGTGCGAGGCAATCACCTCGCAAGATCTGGGTGTGCCATCCAACACAACATCCTACGATACAGCTAATCCTGTCGACGTCAGTGCCAAATTTGGCTTGGCCGCAGGCAGCATCCTTGTAGATGTTACGGGTGCCAATACATCTAATGATGTTATGAAAGTTTCAAGCGACCACCATACGGTCTTTGATATTTCAGGAAACACAAGCGTTTACATCAAAGCCATACACGGTGGCGCACTGGGTGCAGGATTGAAAGATAAAATCTTTATTACCAATGGCGCAACATATACCCTTACTTCTGCTTTGGCCAATGGACTAACTTCTGGCAACAACGTCAACGATGGGTATTACGTTGAGAACCCAACCAATGACAAAATATTTAGTAGTGACTTTGTTTGGCTTTCAGACACACCACAAAATTACATAAACTTTGGTACAACATCGGATACGTTGAACTCGAGAATAGGGTTGACACTGTGTATGCCTGCTGCACCTACAGCCAACAGTGACACGGTTAGCAATCCAAATGCAGGAACTTCAACAACGCTGCCAACGCTTGACAATGATACAGATCCTCAAAATGACCTTGATCCTTCAAGCGTCAATATCACAACTCCTGGTGCCAGCGATACAGACAATGATGGTGATAAGGATCGCTTGGTTGTAGATGGACAAGGAGTTTGGACAGTTGATAATGACAGTGGAGACATTACCTTTACTCCGGATGCAGGCTATACCAGTGACCCAACACCTATTACATATAATGTGCAAGATACAGCAGACAACGTATCCAATGAAGCAACCGAGACGGTGGATTATCCACAGCATGCCCCAAATGCCGTAGATGACATGAAAACAAACCCAAATCCAGAATCACCAGCAAATCCAACAGTAGTTCCAGCGGTTTCAAATGACACTGACTTGGAAAATGATATCAATGTCAGCACGCTCAACATTACAACTCCTGGTGCCAGCGATACAGACAACGATGGTGATATGGATCGGCTGGTTGTAGACAATGAGGGCACATGGACAGTAGACAATGCAACAGGCGATATCACCTTTACGCCTATTGACGGATTTACGGGTGATCCAACACCCATTGCTTATAATATTAAAGACAATACTGGACTTACTTCAAATACAGCAAGTATTACAGTCAACTACCCACAGGGCACCGTCACTGGTCACGTCTACCAGGACACCAACGGTAACGGTGTAGAAGACAATGGTGATTTAAATATTGGAAATGTAACAGTTGCAATTACAGACAGTACAGGGGCCGTTCATACTGTAACAACAAACGACAATGGTGATTATATTGCTACCAATATCCCCGCAGGCGTAGCTACCGTCACAATAGACGAGACAGCTACCATGCCAGCAGGTATTACCTTGGCT
>CAZCAZ010000048.1:0-7872 GCA_964496735.1 uncultured Nitratifractor sp.
GGACCGATCGCACACTGAACAAACTGCATGCCCGCACGGTTCAGATGGAAAAGACCCATGCCAACGGTAGCCGATGGGAGGGGTGCATATTTGAGCATCTCCATATCCAAAACAGCTGCCTCAACCAAAGTATCTGGATCGATTCACGTTGGCAACAAACGACAGTGACCGACCAGCCCGATGGCTATCTCGACAGTATGGTTGTGTTGCGCTCAGATTTGCATTGTGATGCCTTGACCCGTATCCATCCTGCGCCGCTCCAAAAACAGAGTGGATCTGGCAGTCGCTTCCTCTCTTCGCATGGCAGTACAGTTTCTGCGGTGATTGAGTGGAACGGGCAGATGGTTTCAGGAGGTAGCAGTGGGACAATCACAATACACGATAAGCAGGGCAATCACCTTGAATCATGGTTTGTCGGTAGTGGGGTTCGGAGCCTTGCGGTATGGGAGGGGCAGCTGGCTGCCGGACTAGACAGTGGCGAAATAGTACTCTTTGACGTGGATGGCAATCGGCGAAAATCACTCTATCTCTCAGACAAAGCTTGGATAAGTTTCGAATATGAAAACGGCGCGATTTGCCGCCCGAAAGGCTCACTTCTCGGCCATCAGATAGGCCATTTTATCGATGCAGACGGCAAACCGTTTACGATCGATCAGTTTGAGGAATTTCGTTTGGTTGAGGATGTGTAAGTAGGAAGAATGCACAATACGAGGCAGGCTCCGAAGAGCCTACTCAAAAGGAGGGAGGAGATTTCATTTACTTAGGAGGAAAAATGAAGTCTATGGTTGCTTTTGGCTTTGTCGGTCGGGTTCCGACATAGGAAGTATAACGCGAAAACCCTAACCAAAAGTAAATCGATAATTAATATCAAATTACTTATTTTGCCTATGGTTTTCTTTTATCTTTGGTTAAGGATACCTTCGTTGAGTTATGCGGGATCATCTTTTGTAAATATCGCCCCGGTAGCCGATGTCCTGCACAATCGCTTCGATGATGATCTCCTGGTTGTTCAGTTTGAGGATGATGCGGATATTGCCTTTACGGATACGGTAGATATCACGGATGGCACCGTGCATTTGTTTGTAATCAATATTGAGCTCCACGCCGAATACCTTCTTTTTGACGAAGCGAGTCACCAGATCATCAACCGCCTCTTCGGAGATGACGTGAGTGTTTTTCGCGAGAAATTTGGTTGCTTTTTTCAGGTAGGTTATGGTGAGTTTTTTGGACATGTCAGATATCGAGGGTGATGGTTTTGGAGTGGGAGATTTCCTTGTCCTCTTCGCTCATATTGCTCAGGATTGCCTCGATCTCCTTTTGTTCTATCGCATCGTAAGCACGCTGGAGCATTTCGTACTCTTCGATACCGATGATGACCGCTTCGGGTTTGTTGCGACGGATGATAGCGATCTTGTCATAGACATTGGATGTGACCTTGTCGAGATAATGCCCGAGCGATTTCCCAAGCTCCGTGATCCCGATCATTTCATTTTTTGCATAAGTGACCATAGTAAACTCCGTAGTTAAATATGGATAATTATATGTGTTTTACTATTAATTATCCCTGAGGCACGATTTCTGCCATGATCGTCGCCTGTGCCAGATCGACCTCGGTGATCATGACGCGTACCCGGTCGAAGAGCATCGCTTTGGGGGCGTGGAGGTGGACTTCGATCCCCTGAATCTCCCCCAGCAGTCTGGCGCGGGCGTGCCCTTCGTCGATCTCGATGATTTCCGCGTCGAAGAAGAGCCCTTTGTGCTCCCGTGCCCAGCGGGCGAATTTGCGGTCGCGGAAGTCCCATTCGCATTTGGTCGCTTCCCGTTCGAGTTCGCTGACGCGGACACAGAGGGGATCGATGTTGCGCAGGAGGTAGCCGGTCTCCTGGGTGTCCTGGGCGAGCTGGGTCTTGATGAGGCGATGGAGCAGTAGGTCGCTGTAGCGACGGATGGGGGAGGTAAAGTGGCTGTAGTGGCTGAAGCCCAGTCCGAAATGGCCGACATTGTGTGCCGAGTAGCTGGCCTGACGGAGGGAGCGGATGATCATGGCGTCCACTTCGCTCGCAAGCCCCATGCGCTCGGCTTCGGCCTGAATGGCGCGGATGAGGGAAGGGCTGTCGTCGTAGTGTTCGACGTAGAGACCGATGGCGGCCAGCTCGGCCAGCAGGGCTTCGATCTTTTCCAGCTGAGGCGGCTCATGGATACGGAAGATCCCGTCACCGTCCCCCTCGAAACGCTTGGCGGCCGCCTGATTGGCCAGCAGCATACACTCTTCGATGAGGGAGTGGGATGGGGTGCCGGTCTCGATCTGGGTGCTTTGGAGAAGCATGGCATCATCGAGGGAGAGCTTGGTCTCTTCGCTGCGGAAATCAAAGCCATCGGCAAGTCGTTTGGCGCGGAGTGCTTCGGTATGTTTTTGCAATGGAAGCAGCCAAAGAAGGATCGTCTGGATGGTCGGATCGTCTCCATGGTAACCCTCGGCGAGTATCCCATCGACCGCATCGTAATGGAAACGGAATTTCGAATGGATGATCGCTTCGAAGAAGGTCTCTTCGAGCGGTTCGAGCGTGACCGGATCGAGACGGATTTTGGCGACAAAGGCGAGCCGATCGACGCGCGGCTTGAGGGAGCAGATGTTTTCGCTCAGTTCTCTGGGGAGCATCGGGAAGGATGTGTGGGGGAGGTAGGTGGTAAATCCCCGCTGCACCGCCTCCCGGTCAATGGGGCTGAAAAACGGCACATAGTGGCTCACGTCGGCAATGGCAACGTAGAGAGTATGGGTGGCAGTGTCGAAATAGATCGCATCGTCGAAGTCTTTGGCCGTCACCGGATCGATCGTGCAGAAAGGCAGATCGCGAAGGTCAACTCGATCAGGGTGTTGGCTGGCATCGACTTTGGACTCAACAGCTTTGGCCTCTTGGATGCATTCAGCAGGGAAGGCGTCGCGACGATCAAAAAGCGCTAGAGATATCCGCTCATCGACCAGCGGGCTGCCCAAGTGTCCCAGCACCTCCAGCACCTCAGAGGTGTCGGCATCGACTTTGAAAACGGTGCCGATTTTGAAAGTGTTGAGGCTGATACCCTCCATGTGAGCTGTGGTGGGCAGGGCGGTGCGCAGATCGAGGGTGTGGAAATGTCCCTGCGGGTCATGCTGAGTGTAGGCCAGCGTGTAGCGGTGGGCTTTTTTGAGGATGGCGACGATCTTGCCGCTGCTGCGCCCTCGACGGCCAAGGAAGCGTTTGGCGACGACCCAGTCGCCCCGCTTGGCCTCTTCGAGCATATCGGGCTCGATCAGCAGATCGCGCTGCTCTTTGAGCTGGGATTCGACGAAGCCTTTGCCGTCTTTGCCGATATAGAGGCGGCCAATGCGGTAGAGGGAGTGGAGTGTCCAGAGGCCCTCTTTTTCTGCAATGGCTCCGATTTTTTGGAGGCGAGCAAAGATGGTTTGGTATTTGGGGTCAATATCACTTTCCATGACGCCTTGGAGGAGTTGGGCTGCGATCATGGCTTGGATCCATGAGGCGCAAACCATAAGATAGTCAGCAGTGGGAAAAGTCGAGTAGTGGTATGTTTCATGGCTGATATTATAGCGGAGTTTTTCGCTGGCTTGGTCTCATGCCAAAAGGGATTGGCGTTGAGTCGCTGGTTCCTGTGTTTAAACCTTCCCTTTCAATGCTTCCAGTCGCTCAATTCGCTGTTCGGTGGTAGGGTGAGTGCTGAAGAGTTGACGCATGGAAAGATCCTTGCCGGTGAAAGGGTTGATGATAAACATATGAGCAGTTTGGGGCTCAGCCTGGGGGATCATGGTGCCTCGGGCGTAGTGGTCGAGTTTGCTTAAGCCCGACTGGAGCCATTCGGGGTGGCCGGTCATGCGGGCTGAGCCCTCATCGGCCATGAATTCGCGGCGGCGACTGACGGTCATCTGGATGACACTGGCCGCCATGGGCGCAAGGAACATAAGGGCAAGCATGACGACAAAATTGGGACGGTCGTTGTCGCGACCACCGCCAAAAAACATCCCAAACTGTGCCAACATACTGATCGCTCCGGCGATGGTGGCGGCTACGGTGCCGATGAGCATGTCGTAATGTTTGACATGGCTGAGCTCGTGGGCAATGACAGCTTCAACTTCTTCGTCGCTAAGTAAGTTAAGCAACCCTTCGGTGACAGCCACGGCCGCATGATGGTAGTCCCGTCCGGTTGCGAAGGCGTTGGGCTGCTCGTCGGGAAGGATGTAGAGTGCAGGCATTGGCAAGCCGGCACGCTGCGTGAGGCGGTCGACAATCTGATAGAGACCGGGGGCACTGTGGCGGTCGATGGGGTGAGCGTTGTAGCGTTTGAGTACCTGCTTGTCGCTATAGAAATAGGCGTAAAAATTTGTACCTGCCGCGACGAAAAATGCGATGATCATGCCGGTTCGGCCTGCAAGGGCACCTCCGACAAAGACAAAGAGCAGGGTCAAGCCTGTAAGAAGAAAATAGGTTTTGAGTCGTTCCATTATTTCATGTCCTTTATGTGGTATTTTTATCATACAAAAAAAGGGTAAATAAGAAGTAAATCCAGAGCTCTTGCTTTTCTGTTAGGGAAAAGATAAACGATATTTCAATATAATGAAAAAATATTTTACAGGAGCATAGCATGAAGAGAGCATACAATTTCGGCGCAGGCCCCTCGGCATTGCCGACCGGTGTTTTGGAAATCGCGCAGGGGGAATTGCTGGATTATCAAGGGAGCGGCATTTCGATCATGGAAGCTTCTCACCGATCCGCACTCTACGATGACATCCATCAAAATGCCATGGCGCTGGTGCGCAAGCTGTACGATCTGCCGGAGGACTTTGATGTCTTGTTTGTGCAAGGAGGTGCGAGTCTGCAGTTTGCTATGGTGCCGATGAATCTCTATCAGGGAGGCAAAGTTCAGTATGCCAATACCGGAACATGGAGCAAAAAAGCGATCAAAGAAGCCCAGATACAAGGGATCGATCTCGAGGAGGTTGCCAGCAGTGCTGAGGATGGATTTGACCACATCCCAACAGTGAGATTTGATGACGACTGTGACTACTGTCATATCACATCCAACAACACGATCTACGGCACACAATACACTGAGTATCCCCAGACAGCATCCCCGCTCGTGATCGACGCATCAAGTGATATTTTCTCATCTCCTGTGGATTGGGATCGGGTGGATCTCATGTATGCTGGCGCACAAAAAAACGCTGGCCCTTCTGGCCTCACCATCGTCATCATCCGCAAAAACCTTCTCGATCGTGTCGCCGATACCGTACCGACGATGTTGCGCTACAAAACGCAGGCCGATGCGCACTCTCTCTACAATACCCCTCCAACCTATGGAATCTATCTGCTCAATCTCATCCTTGAGTGGATTGACGCCAAAGGAGGCATCGCTGAAATCCATGCAGAAAACGAGCGCAAAGCCAAGCTCCTCTATGATGCCATTGACAACAGTGGGGGCTTTTATGTCGGGCATGCACAGTCGGAGAGTCGGAGTTTGATGAACGTCTCATTCTATATCCGAGATAAAAACAGCGAACTTGAGGCAGCCCTTCTCGAAGAGGCAGATGCTGCCGGTATGATCGGCCTCAAGGGACACCGAAGCATCGGCGGTCTGCGGGCATCGATCTACAATGCCGTCCCTTATGAAGCCGTGGAAGCTCTGGTGAAACTGATGGAAGACTTTGCACAGAGAAAGCAGTAGCGCACACACGTCAGACCCTAGGTAGCAGGGTAGCATCGGGCAGGCATTTGCCTCAGTCTGTAGTCTTTCTGTTTCGGATGCGCCCTCCTGTCCACAACAAAACAATCCCACCCAACAAAATCAAGGCCGTGACGTACAGTGCGGCATTGTATGATCCTGTCTGATGCACCAATGCGACGCTGTAGAGAGGAGCCGTCACCTGTCCGATGCCGTAAGCCGTGGTAAATGCCCCCATAAGCACGACCGGATTGTGTGCAGCGATCCGGCCGCCGAGGTTGAGAAAGAGGGCGACCAATCCGACAAACGTGCCGCCATACAGGATGCCGCTTAGAAGAATCAGGTAGATGTTGTCTGTCCAAGTCGGTAGCAGTACGCCGACTACCTGTAGCCCCATGGCTGTGATAATCACCGGCACACTACCATATCGGTGTGCCAGCCGCATCCAAATGATGCACGAGGGGATCCCCGCCAGCCCGACCAGTGTCCATGTGCGACTGCCCCATGTCTCCAGCCCGGGAATGGCATTGATGATATCGGGCAGGAAAGTCGCCTGAACTACAAAACCTACCCCTTCGGTAAAATAAGCAATGGTCAGCATGATCACAAACGGCGTGAAGATACTCAAATCAAAACGATGAACGACAGCATCCTGTCGGACATGCTGATCGAACGACAGGATATAGATAGCGTAGGCAGCCATGGGGATACCTGCCATAGCCAGCACAAGCCATGCCGTGTGCCAGCCGTAGCCCGATGCGATGACGCCTTTGGCGATGAGATCGGTGACCAATATGGCAATACCAATCCCACTAAAATGGATACCCATGGCCTTGGTTTTGTCCGGCATATTGAGTTTGGTCATGACAATCGCTGAGCCCACGACCATCCCCATCGCTGTCCCAAAGCCCGCAATGGGTCGTGCGATCAGCCACAGGGTCATGTTGTCCGAGAGACCCAATATCAATGTGGTCAAGACAGAGAGAATCATTCCGATTCGAAAATAACGTACTTTGGCGTTGATATCCTTGATAAATACAGCGAAGATCGCCCCACTGAGGTATCCAGCAAAGTTGACCGAAGCGAGAATGCCTGTCGACGTGACATCCAAGAAGTGTTCCAGCATAGACGGCAAGAGAGAGGTAAACGCAAAGCGTGCGATTCCGATCCCGAGAACAAGTGAGATGATGCCTGCGGTAAGGATAGCAACATTATGATGGCGGTTGAGCAGGGCGGGTGTCTGCATGATGATACCTCATGGCGTGGATTGTGGGTCTATTTTAGCAAAATGTGTTACGTTTTGGCTTTTGCAGTGAGAATTTGACTAAAACTTCCATAAAATTTATTTATTTTTGGCATAATATCAATTAAATTTTAAATAAAGGTATCCTTATGTCTCTAGTGAATCTCACAGCTGAAAACTTCAATGAAACCGTCGAAAACAACCCCATAGTGATCATTGATTTTTGGGCGCCATGGTGCGCCCCTTGTAGATCATTTGCTCCTATCTACGAAAAGACTTCGGAGCAATACCCTGATATTGTTTTTGGCAAGGTCAATACCGAGGATGAGCAAGAGCTTGGTGGGTACTTTCAAGTCCGTTCTATTCCTACTACGATGGTGCTCAAAGAGGGGATTGCTGTCTTTTCTCAGGCAGGCGTGATGCCCGAAGAGGCGCTCAAGGATATCATCGGACAAGTTGAAGCCCTCGACATGGACATGGTGCGCGCTGAGATCGCCAAGGAAGAGGCAGCCCGCAAAGAGGGTGAACCTGCTCAATAAAATAGGATCGACGGAGGATATCACTCCTCCTGCGATGTTAACATTAAGGATGGATATGATGCACAAAATAATAGGGATGGGGTTGGCCGGACTGGCATTGATTGTCACAGGATGTGAATCCCCCAAAGAAGACGTAAAGGCCAAAAACTTTGTCGTGATTGCTCAGCATGTGGATTCCATGGCATGCAGTTTCTTTGCTATGGAGACGATTGAGCGTACCTATGGCCTGACAAATATCATTTATCATGAAGAGGACAATCCGGAAACAACGTGCTCGGATTATGATCGTATCAAATACTTCACTTGCTATACAACAGAACTCGACAGTAATAATTCAAACTATGGCTCGTACGCTTGTGCCCTCGGTGCCGATTCGAT
>CAZCAZ010000048.1:7972-10772 GCA_964496735.1 uncultured Nitratifractor sp.
GGGACGGATACGCCCCCAGAAAAGAAGGGGCTGTGGTAGCAGGCTCCTCTGGCATTAGCCTTTTTTGATCTCTCTCGCGCAAATCTCGCCACTCATGATCGCGGGGCTAAAGCCCCCTCCGATGACCCACTGGCCGACAAAATAGAGGTTGGAAATCTCTCGGGAGTGGCTGCGAGGGATGCTGGCGACACGCTGAGGTGTGGGCTGGTAGCCGTAGGCGGTGCCGTTGGGGGTCTTGAGGTAGCGTTGTTGGGTTTTGACGGTGCCGGCTTCTACGTATTCGACAAGATCTGAAATGCCAGGGTAGTGACGCTCGAGTCGTTCCAGGGTGTTCTGGATGAGCAACTCTTTTTTCTTGCGGTAGGCATCTTCATCGAGTCCTTCCCACTCGTGCATGTAGTCTGTGGTACATGTCACGGCAAATGATTTGCTTGGATCTTTGGTCAAGTCCGCGTCGATTTGTGCATAATCCGTGAAACCGAAATTTCGATATTCGACATTTTGTTTCAAGTTTGCCTCAAATTCAGGGAGCGTACATACGCTATCCATGAAGAAGTTGGCATAGCTGCGTGACCCATAGACCTCTTTGAGGTTTTTGCTGAAACCGAGATACACTGTGACCAGTCCTTCTGCGATGGTTTTCTCGTCTTTGTATGCGTGATCAAAGAGTTGATAAGTGTCGCGTGGTGAAATGTTGGAGATGATGAGATCGCTCGAGATACTATGGCTTTCTTTGCGATGCGTGTATGTCACGTGCTCTTGGGTACAGGCTGTAACGTTGGCTCCGGTGAGTACGGTGCCGCCATGATCGGTAATCACACGAGCAAGGTGATCACTGAGTAACTGACTTCCTCCCTTGATAAACCACCCTTTGCCTTGATAATAGGAGGATTGCGCTACAGCATGAAACAAGAAGCTGAGCGTGTCAGGATGGTCATTATAATACTGTATGTTGGCATTGAGGACAAACTTGAGTTCTTCGTCTTGAATGAGGGGATCCAGTACATCTGTCACTGAATGGCGCATGTGCTTCAAGATAGTCCAAAAAAGAAAAGGAAACATGGCATAATGATACCATTTGGCATCCGCCAGGGTATCCACCTGACGACCGATGCGTACAATGAGGTCGAAATACGTTGCAAGACCTTCGGCTTCATCGGGGAAAATATCCACAAGGTAGGCCTTGGCAGCTTCGATACCATAGGGGAGTGTGTAGGTGCGCGTGCTGGTTGTGAGCGTATAGAATGACTCAGAACTGACAAACTCTACCGCATCGTATACGCCTAGTCGGGTAAAAATTTTCTTGATCATGGGATTGGTGTAGACCCCGTCCATTTTGTGCAGACCTACTTCGCAGCGAAATCCTCCTTTGCGTTTGAAGGTGGTGGCACATCCGCCCACGACGCTGTGTTGTTCGAGTAGGGTGACCTGGTGCCCATCTTTGGCGAGCAGGGCTCCAGCGGTCAGTCCGCCTAAGCCTCCGCCAATGATGGTGATCGTTTTGGATTGCATGATTGATTTCCTTTGGTATGTTTCTTGAGCGTATTATAGAGTTTTAGAGGCGAGCTGTCATGAATCTATATTCATAAGCGATTGGGACAGGTTGGGAACCCCAAGGGTATTTATGCCTCTGTAGAAGTGTTGCTGTCGGTGTCATAGAGGGCGGCACGGTTTCTGCCGCTCTGCTTGGCTTGATACAGTGCCTGATCGGCTTGTTGCAAAAGAAGGTCAACGCCAGGTGCTGTCTTATGCGTGTGCGCGACCAGACCGATGCTGATGGTGATATACAATGTATCGTCCCCCAGGATATCAAATGCTGCTAATTTTGTACAGAGTGTGTCGGCAATATTTTGGGCATGGTGGGGCAACGTTTGGGGAAGAAGTACAGCAAACTCTTCGCCACCCAGTCGTCCAATCAGGTCACTGCTGCGCAGATGGTTTGTAAGAAAGCGACCAAAGTTTTTTAGGACCTGGTCGCCCACGTGGTGACCCCGCTCATCATTGACACGCTTAAAATAATCCAAATCGAGAATCATAACGACAAAATGATCATTGAGATACGAAGCATTATCGAGATAGTGATGGACATCATAATAAAATGCCTGACGGCTCAATGCACCCGTCAGTGAGTCATAAGTTGCTAGAGCACGCATGTGTCTTTCTGCGGCTTCAAGGCGAACAAACTGGCCAACAAAAATCCAAGCAATCACGGGTGAGACTATAATAGATATTGCAAAAGAAAGGCTAATTGCCTCCATCAAACTAACACTGCGTGTAAAATAATTCAGAGTAATAGTAACCAATACGGCGAGTACGACCGATAGAAGCGAGATGAGAAATACGGAACGTTTTTTACCTAGATTCAGGAGCCAGTTTTTTTGTAGACCCAAACTCTCATATATATTTATGTCTTCGCGCATATCTTTGTTTTCTTGCTCATAATGTGAGTATTATAGCATGTAAACTTAAGGTTTACGATAGTATTCCGGAAAATTCATGGTGGAAGTTGACTGTCAGACCCTTTTGGTTATAATCCCGATATTTGACTACGAAGGATACATTATGGCATTAAACGTATATTATGATAAAGACTGTGATCAGAGCATCATTCAGTCCAAGACCGTCGCGATGATCGGATTTGGCTCCCAGGGGCATGCCCATGCAGAAAACCTCCGCGACAGCGGTGTCAACGTCGTTGTTGGGTTGCACCCAGAGGGAAAGAGCTGGAAAAAAGCACTCGATAAGGGTTTTGATGTTTCTACGGTCGCGGAAGCGACTGCCAAGGCCGAGGTTGTGATGA
>CAZCAZ010000049.1:0-10507 GCA_964496735.1 uncultured Nitratifractor sp.
AGCTCGACACCCCACCCAACAAGAAGATCATAAAGCTTCTGCGCACCAAAGGCTATCTCGAACCCGAATTGTTCGTCGAGAGCTATTTTCATCCTGATTTCGGTCTAACGCTTAAAGACTTTGAAGAGACGGACGTAATGAAGCTTTATGAATTTCTTGAGGAAAAACTCACCGTCAAGATCGTCTTCTCCCATGAAGAGATCTCGGCCACCATGCCAACAGATGCCATCAGGTCACACCTACCCACTGCCGACGAAAGCACCCCAATTATCATGCGAAAAATGCTTATCCATGACGAAGACGGCAATAAAATAGCCTACAGTATCGGGCATTACCTCGCGACCCGCTTTGTCTTCAGTCTCAACATCAGCCGCTAAAGGAACTACCATGAAAGAACGCAGCCTCCGCCAAGCAATCATCGACACATGCCTCAAAATGGAATCACTCGGAATCAACCAAGGCACATCCGGCAACGTCAGTCATCGCTGGGATGACGGCATACTCATTACGCCCAGCGGCATCGCCTATGACCAACTCGCCCCCGACGACATCGTGTATGTCCCTTTTCATTCCAAGCAGGCCTACGAGGGAAAACATGCCCCCTCCTCGGAACTTGATTTTCATTTTGATATTCTTCAAGCCAAGCCTGAGGTCAACTGCGTACTGCACAACCACTCTCCGCACGCCACAAGCATGGCGATTGTCGGCATGGATATACCTGCCCATCACTACATGGTCGCCGTCGCCGGTGGCGACAAAATTCCCTGTGCGCCCTATGCTACTTTTGGCACCCCGCAACTCTCCGAAAATATCATCAAGGCGCTTGAGGGCTATACCGCCTGCCTCCTGGCCAATCACGGTGTTGTCACCACTGCAGCCACACTATCCAAAGCCCTTTGGCTCGCCATCGAAGTCGAAAATCTCGCTCATCAATACATCCTTGCAAAACAAATAGGCACTCCAGGTATCCTCCCAAGCGATGAAATGAATCGAATTGTCGAACGGTTCAAGTCTTATGGTCTAAAAGAGGACTGATCACCCCAGGAAGTCCATCACAACAGGTGCTTGCATATCTCATCGTGCTCCTTGCATCACCATGGGTACCCCGCTCGTCTTCAAGTTCTTCTAAGCCGTCTAGGTAATCTTTTTAATAACTTTATGCTAAAATGTACCAATCATCACACAAAAAAGGATCACCTTTGAAGAAAAAAACCTTAATCGCCCTACTGAGTGCCGCTTGGCTTATGACTGCTTGTGGAAACTCTACAGCGACCGACAGCGCCACCGAAGCAGGCAATGCAGCCACAGAAACAAGTCACAGTACCACCTCCAAGGCAACCGACATGGTTCATGAAAAAATAGAAGAAGCCAAAAAAGTTACCGACAAAGCAAAAGAAGCCGTTTCGGAAGCTACCAGCAAGGCCAAAGAAGCCGTTTCCGAAGCTACGGACAAGGCAAAAGAGGCCATCGCTACGGCAACAGACAAAGCCAAAGAAGTAGCCCATGCTGCCGAAGCCAAAGCCAAAGAAGCTGCTGAAGCAGTCAAGACAAAGGCAAGCGAAGCGACAGATCGCGTCAAAGATATGATCAAGAATTCCAAAACAGAATCAGCGCCTAAGCTCAACCTCTAGTCCTCATCAGCCTGTGTGATTCATTTCGAATCACACAAACAAAGGAAGCATCATTATGCTGCGCGCGCTGCTCAAAACACTCCAAGATTTACTCTCATTAAACGTTGCTATGTTCATATTTCCCATTGGGATCGGATCGGCTCTACTCTGGTTTATTCCTTTATGGAAATTTGAAGACAGCATCATCCAAGGCGTGACCTCTTCTGTTGGCTGGATTCCATTTGTGGGGACAATGGTTCACGTTGACAAAAGTGATTCATTCTGGATCACATTGGCAACGGGTACGATCCTTATTAGTATTACCGTCGCACTCGCTACGGCACTTTTTGGCAAAAAGCTTCTCCGTTCCATCGCCGAAAAAAACTACCCCTCTTTTCAACATCAAGGAAAAAGCATACTGATCAAATCCCTCATTGATGGACGTCGATCGCACTACACATTTCTCTGCCTGCTCTGTGCTACTTTTCCGCTCATATTCATCCCATATTTTGGCATAGTCTGGATGATGTTTCTCTGGTCGATTCAGCTGGGAACCCCTACCATGAATCGTGTTCATTCGATATTGGACTATGACAAAAAAACGCTCAAGCGCTATCGCTGGAAAGGGCGACTTATCGCGTGGCTCTCATCCATGCTCAACTTTATCCCCATTGTCAACTTTTTCACACCGCTGTTTGCTCAGATTTTTTACCTGCATACGGTTCTTGAAGGGGAAGATAGACAGGTAGTAGGTAGCAGGTAGTGTGGTTTGGCTTTGTGTCAAGCTTTGTCCATAGGGTGTTGCGCCTCACAACACCGCATAGAATATTTCTGTTTTTACTGTTGAACGTCCAGAAGTGAATTGTAGAAGTTTACATAATTCGTGTCCTCTTCTTCGCGGGCCTTCATTGCACTGCGAGGATGCTCATTGAGTTGGCCGGTGATCATGTAGGGGATCGAATAGCCCCAGTCAAGCTCTTTTTCCAGCGGCACGATCTTCTCTTCGATAAATTTCAACAAGGGAAGCAAGCGATACTTCGGATTTTTCAAGAATCCCACCAGCAGTTCCATCGGACAATTGCCGGCACCACGTCCCATCCCTGAGATGGTTGCATCGAGGTAGCTGGTGCCATACATCATCGCTTCGATCGTATTGGCGTAAGCCAGTTGCATGTTGTTGTGAGCATGAATCCCGACTTTTTTGCCTGTTTTCTCGGCAAAGGCAAGATATTTTTCGGTCAAGCGGCGTATTTGCTCTGGATAAAAGGATCCAAAACTGTCTGCGATATAGATCACATCCACCGGGGTCTGGCTCAGTGTTTCAAGCACCTGATCAAGTTCCCCTTCAAAGGATTTGGAGATGGCCATGATATTGATCGTGGTTTCATATCCTTTGGCATGGGCATCCTCGATCAGCTCAACTGCCTCAGGAATCTGGTGAATATACGTAGCGATCCGTATCATATCTACGACCGATTCGCTCGCAGGAAGAAGCTCATCTTTGACTGTGCGACCGATATCTGACATGACGGCGATCTTGGTGTTGGTGTCGTTGTCACCTACGATCCGCCGGATGTCCTCTTCGCGACTAAAGTTCCATAGACCATACTCTTCTGTGCTCATCAAGGTGGGGGAGTTGTTTTTTCCGATCTCCATATAGTCCACACCGCTGGCAACGCACGTCTCATAAACACCCCGAACAAAATCATCACTGAAGTGGAAATTATTGACCAGACCACCGTCTCGGATCGTGCAGTCTAGCACCCGCAAATCTTCTCGTACCGTCAGTATCGACCCTTTGACTTCTGTCATAAAATACACCTTAAAAATTGTTTATTATTGTATTGGATGGTATCTTATCCAACTTTTCATAAAAACTCTATCCAAATATTCTGATTTTTTCCTATTTGTGCCAAGTGAAGATCCTATTATCTATTTGGTAACATATTTCATATTTACAGCAGATAAATAAGGTATAATTCATGCATGAAAAATCTCCAAAATGCCCTGCAACTCAAACAACTTTATCAACTCAAACACTTGGGCTACTACTATACAGATATCGTCCAGTCCGATCTCGAAGTCGACGCACCTGCACTGCCCAACACACTTGACGACCTTCATCGAACCGTCCATGGATGCCATTTGTGCACGCTGAGTAAACACCGGCACAAAAGTGTCTTTGGCGAAGGAAATCCTCATGCCAAAATTCTCTTTGTCGGCGAAGGCCCCAGTGCCACCGAAGACAGCACAGGGCGCCCCTTTGTAGGTCGCGCGGGGGATCTACTGACCAACATGATCGAAAAGGTTCTTCTGGTCCCACGCAGTGACGTCTACATCACCCATATGGTCAAGTGCCGGCCCCCAAGCAATCGCATCCCAAGCGAAAGTGAGGCGTTCACATGTCGTCCCTATCTCCTCAAGCAAATCGATATGATCCGCCCCCAGATCATCGTCACCCTTGGTGCCACAGCCTATCGCTATCTCACCAACGACACCAACCCAATCTCGCGTGTCCGAGGTCATGCCATTGAGACCAAAAACTACACGCTTGTCCCTACCTTTCACCCCAGCTATTTGCTGCGAAACCCTTCGGCAAAAAAAGAGGCCTTTGCTGATCTAAAAACCGTCAAGGCTCTCATGGATCAAGGAAGCTGATTTCGCTCCTCGATCCGCAAAACATGCTTCCCCACGGCAAATCTCTGAAGCGTCATCGCTTCACCCTCCTTGCGTATCTCCCACTGCATCACTTGTTTGGGATTGCCAGAAAGCACGAGCATGCCATTCATGTGATACACGGTAGTGTTGGCTTCTTGGGTACGGTTCCAATCTTTCCAGTGACCGTTTCGGGTCGTGTTAAGCTCAGCTTTTTGGGCAAACTCAGCCAGTGTATCAATTCCTACCTCGTGTTGCATGACAGGATCAAGATGCTTCTGCACCGCAAAATAGTCTTCTTTTTGAAACGCAATCAACACCCGCTGGGCAAAGCCATGAACCGGTGCAATCTCCTGAGCTCTCTGATGCTGCACATATGCCTGATAGGCATAGATGAGACCCCATATTATCAATCCCAACAGCAGCAAGCGCACCACAATCCGTCCAATCCGTACCGACAAAGGGCGTCCAGGTGGCGGGGCAGGTATCATCGTTTGCCGCCCCTGCTAACCAGTACAAAGATGATCACAACAATGGGCACTGCCAAACCCGCCAGATATGGTAAGGGTTGAAAGACATGATGACCCCGCAAATAGAAAAACCCGAAAATAAGTACGCCATACGCGCCCAGTCGATACAAGGACATTGCAGCACGTGAATCGCGCAGCCCTTGAGCCACGGTGCGACGCTGAGCCTTCATACGTGTTTTCTCTTCACGAATTGCCACTTTGATCTCCTCAGCAGAAACTGGCTCCGGCTCCACAGAGGGCTCCGGATCCGAATAGAGATCATGTGGATCCTCTAGTTGGTCAATGATGTCGCGGTCTCCCCCCTCCGGAATGGCAGCGACGGCAAGCCGCTGGCGGATCATGTTGGCGTAGCTAAACATCGATCCACCCATCACCAGTGCCGAAGTAACATACGCGATCTGTGTATTGATCAGCCAAGACCCCTGCATCCATGCCGCCACAGCCAAGACCACCATGTCAACCAGCAACAACCAGCGCAATACCGTGCCGATCACGCGTCATCCTCCTCGTCGTCATCCTCGAAAATCCGACGCTTATATCGCGGATCATCTTTGAGCTCGTCGAGAGACGCTTTCTGGGCTTTGTACGCACGATAGACGTTGAGAATCGCTCCAGCCACTCCCCAGAAAACCCCCAGCCAAAACAGCCAACGGTACCCAAAAAGCTTCTGCATCCCGATCCCAAGCCCCACACCCATCAAAACCGCCACTACAATGGAAATCCCCAGACTCAAACCGTCGGCTGCATCCACAATCTTCTTCAATTTTGGATCGTTATCGTTCATGGTATTCTCCTTGATTTACAACAGGACAAAATCTTCTTTGTCCCGATCATAGCGGTACGATTCCATCGGGTATTCACCGATACTGACCATCATCGTGCAACGGAGAAATCCCCCTTTGCGAATCGCCTTTTTCACCCCGTCAAGAACATAGAGAAGTGTATTGATCTTCTCAGTCGTTGTGCTGCCAAGGTAGGCAAAATCCTCTCCATCAATCGCTCGAAGCCCCTCGCGCCGAAGATGCTTCTCCAGCGCATCACGATGCTGCAAGCCTTCTATATCAAGGACGACAATTACGTCTTGGGCTGATGCCTCCATCTCATTAGGCTTCCGCAATCTCTCTCATTACTTCGTATGCTGCGACGATCGTCTCGTCGATCATTTCATCCGTCGTCGCCGCACTGATAAACCCCGTCTCATACGCCGAACACGCTAGGTAAATCCCACGATCAAGCATCCCGCGATGAAAGGCCGCAAAACGCTGAGAATCGTTGGCAAGCGCATCGTCGAAGTCCCTCACAGGCTTTTCACTAAAGAAAAAGCCAAACATACTCCCGCGTACTTCTGTGACAAAGGGGATCTCTTCCGCATCAGCAGCTGCCTGAAATCCCTTCATGAGTTTGGTTGCGTGGGCTGCCAGCTGTACGTAGAGTGCCGGATTGGATTTGAGTTTGCGCACGCTGGCCAGACCAGCGGCCATTGCAACCGGATTGCCACTGAGGGTGCCCGCCTGATAGACCGGGCCTTCAGGACTGAGTTGTGCCATGATCTCTGCACGCGCACCAAAAGCACCCACCGGCATACCGCCACCGATCACTTTGCCCAGAGTCACGATATCCGGCTGCACCTCGGTCAACCCCTGCGCGCCCAGCAGTGATGCCCGAAAACCACTCATGACTTCATCAAATATGAGCAAGGCGCCGCTCACGTCGCACAATTTTCGCAACTCGATCAAAAAATCCTCTTCTGCCGGTACCAGTCCCATGTTGCCCGCAATCGGCTCGATGATCACACACGCTACGCCGTTCTCGCTTGCCTGAATCGCTTCGGATACGGAGCCGATATCGTTGTAGGTCGCCAGCAGCGTATGCTGGGTCAAGTCCGCCGGCACACCGGGACTGCTTGGTGCACCAAAGGTTGCCGCACCGCTACCGGCCTGCACCAACAACGAATCACTGTGACCATGGTAGCATCCGGTGAACTTGACAATATCATCCCGCCCAGTCACTCCGCGCGCGAGTCGGATCGCACTCATCACTGCTTCGGTTCCTGAGCTGACAAAGCGTACTTTGTCGATGGAGTCAAACAGCCCTGTGACCTCTTCGGCCAATTCAGTCTCCAAAGTAGTCGGCGCCCCAAAGCTCAAGCCTTTTTTGACCGCATCCATCACCGCAGCTTCAATCGTCGCATCCGCATGACCAAAGATCAATGGTCCCCAGCTTTGCACATAGTCGATGTAGCGATTGCCGTCGATATCATAGAGGTATCCCCCTTCCCCTCGATCGATAAACGGTGGCGTCCCTCCTACACTCCCAAACGCCCGTACCGGAGAATCAACCCCGCCGGGGATCACCTTGTATGCTTCCTCAAATGCCGCTTCGCTCTTGATATGCTCCATCCGTATCTTCCTTTTGCAGTAATGAAGAGTATTATACTTTTTGAGGGCTATTATCTGACTTATGGGTGTTTTTCTGATGCTTTGGACAATCAAAAGTTATGACAACATAACGACCCAAATAATGGTGCCGGCAGGAGATGATCACAACAACCCCATCGTCAGTTTCGCCTCATCACTCATCTTCGACTGATCCCATGGGGGATCAAAGACGAGATTGACCTTGGTTGTGTCAAGCTCCTCGATCCGCATCGGGAGGGATTCGACCAGCTGGAGGAGGATATCGGACATCGAGCAGGTGGGCGAAGTAAAGGTCATCGTGATTTCGCAGTGGTTGCCCTCTTCACTCATGGTGCAGTCTACGCCATAGATTAGACCCAAATCATAGATATTGACAGGAAGCTCTGGGTCATAGATCTGGCGGAGACCCTCTTCGATCACTTTATTTTTGAGATCTTCTATCGTCATGCATTCTCCTTGCATTGGCGTGCATATTCGTAAAGCTTGTCAAGAAAAGCCTCCATGCTCTGCTGGCGCACCGGAGAGAGAAGATCAATGATCCCCAGCTCTTGCATGCCAACCGGATCAAAAGCCAATATCTCTTCTGCAGTCCGGCCGCCAAAGATATCCAGCAGCAGCGTCAGCATCCCCTTGGCCATTTCACTCGTGCCCTCTCCCTGCAAATGCAGCACATCGTTTTCGCACTCGGCGCTTAGCCAAGCAGGTGAAGCACAACCCCCGATAAAGGTTGCATCGTTTTTGAATTCATCCGGCAAAGTAGTATGTTTTTTGCCCAGATCAAACACATATTCGAGTTTTTCATTTGCAGTCTCGAACAGATCGAAGTCTTCCCGGTATTGGGTTATTTTCTCAACGATGGTCATGTGTTCTCCTTTTTGGATGCCTTATCGGTATAAAAGCGATGTAAATTCTCTGTTGTAATGCGTTCAAGCTTTCTGATTTCGATCATCCCCAATACATGGATCAAGGGGATGCTTCCCTTGCCGGGATTGAAGACTTTGATCTTCTTCTCGGTAAACATCTTGAAGGGCTTGGGACCGATATGAGCTGTAATCACACTCTGGGTGCCTTTGCCGCTGATCCAGTCAAGCATCTTGCCTGTCGGCAGGTCAGGATTGGGCTCCATGGCAATCGTACCGTCTTCCCCCACAAAGGCAAAAAAAGGTGCTTTGCCAAAACGGGTGCTGATGGAGGTATCCATGTCGGCGGATTCGATGGGGATAACGGTCATGGCTCTTTCCTTTTCTAGTGATGATGCCCGCCGGCCATCAAGTGGAAGTTGGACTCGGTCACCCGCTCCAGTCTCCCCTCGCGCAGTCCATCCAGTGCCTCGATCATGGTCACGCGTCCGTCACCGGGATAATAGATTTCAATCCCGTGTTGAGTAAAGAGCTGATAAGGCGTGGGGCCCATATGCTGCGTGATCACGGTCTTGAATCCCTTGTCAAAAAGCCACTGCATAAAAGGGCGACCGCCATCGGTGGGGTTTTGCTCGATAGTGATCTCACCGTTGTCATCGACAAACGCAATCCATTTGGCATGCCCAAACGTCGGGCTGATCGCACTGTCCATTTTATTCATTTTTAATGGGAGAACTGTCATGTTTTTTCCTTTGTGTTTTTGTATTGGATTTGGTGGGCTGTTGCCTACACTACGCGTGATTTAATCTTGCCTGCGTTGAGGCAGACCCATGTATCTACCCCAAGAACACACACGCATGTGCACCCCTACGCATTACCGGCCGTTTGTTCTTCGCATCCATGGCAGGTGGCGATGCATTCGACATGCGTCTGACCATAATAAACTGCCTCGAAACTCTGATGAATCCACTCGCGCAAAACCGCATCCTCGATCCGATCAATCAGGGTGTTGGCAAAGGCCAAGATCAGCATCTTGCGCGCTTCTTCTTCTGCGACACCACGAGAGCGGAGATAAAAAAGAGCCCGTTCATCAAGCTGGCCTGTGGTCGACCCGTGGCTGGCCTCAAGGTCATCAATGTATATCTCCAGTTGCGGCTTGCTCGCCATGTAGGCGCCGTCATCGAGCAGGATGGCTTGGTTATTCTGATGTGCGACGGTCTTGGGGGCAGAGTGCTCCACTTTGATCAGGGCATCGAAAATACCTCGGGCACTATGGCGCAAAATGTTTTTTGCTTGCTGATTACTGTGGGCATGGTGCCCACGGTGGATCACGCGACTGACGATCCCGCGACGTGCCGATTCGGTCGCATAAAGCAAATGGTGCATCTGCGACACGGCATAGTCGCCCAAAATGACATCCACTGTAGCCATGCCCTGTCCTGATCCAAAATCATATGTGGACATATCTAGTGTAGCACTGGTCTCAGTTTTGACACAATGAGATGTCAGTACTCGGCTGTGGTTCGCACCCAACGTCTGGCTTTTGATCCAGTTCAGTGTCGCATCCCGACCCACGGTTGCATCGACCCCATAGAGGATCACACTCCCTTTGGCCTCGGCGTCAAAAAAGCTTTCGTATACCTGCACGGACGTGTTGGCCGCTGCGTTGATCTCTATTCGGTAAGCGATCAACGCATCAGGTTGAGTATAGCGATGATGAATCTCGACCGAAGAGCTCGCACCCGGATCAATGATGATCGACCGACGCGAAAGTGCATGGCTCAAGTAGTAGAGTGGATCAAAATGCTCAGCATACCTCTGCGAGGATTCTTCAAAATTGATCGTGATTTCGGCTGGAGCCGACGTCACCACGCCATCGACAATGACGACCCTCCGAGGATCATCGGCAATTTCGCCCTGCTCTCCTGTAAAAGGGGTCAGCTCGCTTGCAAGCACTGTCTTCATATCGGCATAACGATACGTCTCCCCTTTTTTGTCAGGAAACGGCAAATTGGTAAAGCGCTCGAGGTCAGACAGGTGGCCTTGAGCTGCGGGGAGCAACTCAGCGATCTGCGATGGATTCAAGCCTTTCAAGCTATCAAGTCTCATAGTGGGTTCCTTTGTGGCAGGCTTCCGCCCACCCTACGCGAATGGTTATTTGTTTCATATTTTTTCTGTAGAGGGCGCACCCACGTGTGCGCCCTCGCAACAAGGCAGACACACGGGTCAACCCCTACGCGGTCAGGCAATCGCCTCATATCCTTCTTCTTCGAGCTTCGCGACCAGTTCCGGCCCCCCGGTGTGGACGATGCGGCCGTCTTTGAGGACATGGATATAGTCGGGCTCGATGTAGTCGAGGATTCGGCTGTAGTGGGTGATCACGAGGAAAGTACGCTCACCGTCTTTCATGGCATTGATCCCTTCACTCACCGCAC
>CAZCAZ010000050.1:0-10233 GCA_964496735.1 uncultured Nitratifractor sp.
GGTGAGTCTCCACAAACGCTTCATAGTCCCCTTCAAAATCGGTTAAGCTTCCGTCCTCGTTGATCCGCAATATTCGGTTGGCAAAGGCATCGATCAGTTCGCGGTCGTGTGTGACACAGATGACCCCGCCTTGATAGCTATGCAGGGCTTCGCCCAGTGCTACAATTGCTTCGAGGTCAAGGTGGTTGTCTGGCTCATCCAGGACGAGAAAGTTGGCCGAGTCCATCATCATTTTGCTTAGCATGATACGGTGCTTCTCGCCACCAGAGCATGCGCCAACCTCTTTTTCTTGGTCCTCCCCGCTAAAGAGCATTCGCCCTAGACATTTTCGGATCTCATCAATGTGCCATTTTTGGTCAAAGTTCTGAATCCAGCCGTAGAGCTTCTCATCACCCTGCACCTGCTCAGTCGTGTCTTGTGGAAAATAAGTACTGTGAACGGTTTGTCCCCATTTGAATGCCCCGCTTTCGGGTTCGAGGCGACCCATGAGCATTTCCAGCAAGGTTGTCTTGCCTGCTCCGTTTCCGCCGATGATGGCGATTTTGTCGCCTTTGTTGATCTTGAGATTGATCGGATCAAACACGGCTGTATTGTCATAGCTTTTGGTCAGATCTTTTATATCGAGGACTTCATTTCCGATATCACGGTTGGCCTTGAAGACAATACTTGGGTCGCGACGACTGGAGAGTTTGATCTCTCCGACATCAAGTTTATCGAGTTGTTTTTGTCGGCTTGTGGCCTGCTTGGCCTTGGAGGCATTGGCCGAAAATCGTGCGATAAATTTTTCGAGCTCTTCTTTTTCCTTGAGTGCTTTGTTGCGATCCATTTCGGCTTGTTTGCCGAGAAGGTTGGCTGCGATGTACCAGTCATCATAGTTGCCAGTGAATTCACGGATATTCTGGAAATCCAGATCGAGGATATGGGTCACCACGGCGTTGAGAAAGTGGCGGTCGTGGGAGATGACCACCATGACCCCATCGTGACGTTTGAGTTCTCGCTCCAGCCAACTAATGGTCGCCATATCGAGGTTGTTGGTCGGCTCATCGAGGAGGAGGATATCAGGCTTGAGGAAGAGCACCTGTGCAAGGAGGATCTTAAATTTGGCTCCACCGGTGAGTGAACGCATCAGTTCATCATGCTGTTCAGTCGGAAAGCCCAGCGCAGCGAGGAGTTTTTCGATGTGGACATCGGACTCATAGGTGGGATCCTCGTCGGCGCAGACCATCTCCAGCTCTGCTAAGCGATTGTTGACCGCGTCGTCTTCGAAATCCCCTTCCATGTAGAGTTTCTCTTTTTCTTTTTGGGCGTCATAGAGGCGTTTGTTTCCGTAGAGTACGGCATCCTTGAGCGTAAAGTCTTCAAAAGCAAACTGGTTTTGGCTTAACATGCCCAGTTTGGCGCCGGGCTGGATCTGAACCTCGCCGTCGGTCGGCTCCAGCTCTCCGGCTAGGATTTTCATCCATGTCGATTTGCCTGCGCCGTTGGCGCCGATGAGGCCGTAGCGCTTGCCCTTGTCGAGGGTGATGGAGATTTTGTCAAACAGCACGCGCTTGCCGTAGCGTTGCGTCAGTTTTATGGTTGAGATCATGGGAATTCCTTGTTTGCAGTGGTTATGTTGTCGCGATTTTAGCGAAAATGTGATAATGGCTTGATGTTTTGTTTTGTGCTCCACAAAGTGCAAGAGGCAGGCGACCGGTATTGTGTACCTTGTTGGTTTCGCATCAATATCACAAATCCAACATGGCTTTTTCTAGGCGCTTGATTTCGCTTTGTCTTATTGTCTCCATTCTCTTTGCAATGCTTTGGTCGGGATCTGCAATGTCGATTAGAAAATTGGCTTTCTTTAGTTGCGCTACTGCTTCGACATACAGTTGTTTTGCTTTTATGGGTTGATGCATGACGGTATAGACATAGGCTTCTTTTTCTAGAACCTCATAGAGATAATTATGCTTTGTTTCCTTTTTTACATGCGCCAAAAGTCCTAATGTTTTTGTCGTTTTGTTCAAATCCATGTAACAATCGAACACCTTGTGATAGCTGAGACTTCTGATTTTTTCTTTGGTTTTCTTGGTTGCATTTTCGTAGACTTTGATACATTGCTTGCTGCTATCTTCTGTGTTTTCTTGGTGGTATAACCTTATAAGCTCCGTGGCGATAAAAAAGTCATTATCATATTTTTTGAGCATCTTCTCCAAAAAGACCTTTTCATTATTGATTGAAGTCGTTTTGTTTGTTTTTCTCTCCAAGAGCGCCTTGAAGCCTTTGCTGAATTTTTTTGGATTTACGGGAGAGAATTGAAGGCTGCTGTACAAAGGAGAGTATATGTGCGGCTCCATCTGCATGGTGTCAATCCGGATGCTTATTTTTTGAGACAGATGATTTCGGGTGAAGTTGAAAAAACTCTCCCAGTATTTCTCGTCCAATACTATTTGTATTTTCTTCTCTTTGGTATAGCGTGCAGAATCTATATGACTTAGGTTTATAACATATGTATCCAAAGACTTGGAGTGCAGATGCATCACGAACAGCAGAAAAATAAGTATTTTTATCTTCATGGTTTTTCTTTAAAAACTTTATGCCACAGGAACCCACGGCAGGCGTTGCTCTCTTTGCTTGGTTGTGTCAAGGAGGGAAACAAAACAGAAAATTTGCAGAGGCAAGGCCTACACAATCTCTGCAATTTTTTCCATTGGGCGTGCGACGACAGCCTTGTCTCCGTGGATAACGACAGGGCGCTCGATCAGTTTGGGATGCTTGGCCATGGCAGCAATGAGTGTGTCGTCATCGGTGACGTTTTTGAGTCCGAGTTCGCGATAGATCGCCTCTTTGGTACGCATCAGTTCGCGGGGCGCCATACCGAGTTTGCTGAGAAGCTCTCGGATTTGCGCTTCGCTTGGTGGTGCATCGAGATAGCGGACGACTTCATGATCGATCCCCTGTTCTTCGAGGTATTTCAACCCCGCGCGGGATTTGCTGCATCGGGGGTTGTGCCAGATAATGGTTTGCATGGTGCTTCCTTAAGATTTATTTTGCGTCAATGATTGCCGATCGACAACGGCTTTTGCGTTTGTGTCCGGCTGAGATGAGGGGCTTGAGGTGATCCCCCTGCCCTTGGAGATTGATCCAGAGTTCACTGAGCAGTCCTCGGTCGCATTTCATCTCGACCCGATTGCCCGCCCCTGCTCCAAACGCCTGATCAAAGGCGTGGCGGATGACGCCCAGCGTGACCCGCTTGCCGATGTTGTTTTTGAGCAGTTTTCCTACAACAGAGCTGTCTACCTCTTTGGTCAAAGTCAAGCCATCGTGAAAATAGCGATCGGCCGTGGTGCCGTAGCAGGTACCGTGCTTGATCCACTCATGTTTGTGCAGGTACGAGACGTATCCAGGCATGTAGGTGTCCATTAGCTCAAGTGTCTCAGGCTCGGTATCAATGTTGGGCAGTGTGCGCCATTGGTGGTGCTTGTCTTTGGCGACCGTTTTTCGGGGGACATTGCAGTAGGCGTTGTTGCGGGGTTGTGGCCAAAGACCGTGGAGGGTCAGGTGGCCAGCGTCACTCTTTTTGTCTGTACGGCACTCCTGCTTGTTGCGGTGAGTTTCACAAAAAGTATTTTGCCAACTAAGGACGAGAAGATTTGCACTGCCTTTGGTGTTGTTTGTAAATATTTTTTTCTGATATTTTTTACTTTGATATGATGGTTTGGCTTTTTTGGTGGATCGATGGTTTTGCTTGGCACCTGAAAAACATGCACCATCTACCCATCGCTGGGCAGGTGTTTCGCCTTTTAATAGTACCAAATATTGCCCTTTGTGTTTCTTGACAACTGTATAGTCCTGGTCGGTATCGAGCACGACGTGGTGACTATTTTTGCTATGCTTCATGTTATTCCAAGCTTCGCAGCTTTGAGTCGGATGTGCTGTAAAACGGGCTGAAGCCGATGCTGTGAGCAGTAAGGTGCCTGCGATGATGCGCAATGTCGTCTTGTTGTATTTCATTATGGTCTCTTTTGGGGGCATTTGGATTTGTCAGCATCGACACGGAGGATCTCGGTCTTGGTGCCACTGTTGATGTAGCGATAAGTCAGGGAAATGTCAGCCTCCATAAAACGCTCAGCAGATGTGCAGATACCTTGGAGGACACGGGGAGCCATTTTGGTACCTTTGGCACGCATGGCTTCGTCACTCTTGGGGCCAGCATCGACAGCAAAAGTATAAATCAGGCGTGTACCGTTGGCATCAATTGCGGTGAGTTTTGTGAATTCGTCGACTCGTTGCGGGAGGGTCTCGCCGATCCCTTCGGCCGCTTTTTTGACGACGATGAGATTTTGTTCACGCATCTTATCGACACTGAGGTCGCCTCCCATTTGGATCTGGGGATTGAACTTTTTTATGGGAGCTGCGTGGGCGGCGGTGCCCAGTGCTAGCATGATAGCAGAAGCAAGAAAAATGGAGCGCATGGAAGCATCCTTGTGAAGTGATTTGAGGTATTTTAGCGAAAAAGTTTAACCAAGTTTTTGAAACACTACCTTATTGACCCCGTCATCGGCAACATAGAGCATCCCACAGGCACGCGCCATCACCTCAAGGGTGTCGGGAGTAAAAAAGCCGATATGGGTCGGATCGAGACGGTAGTACCAGTCCAGAAAAGCTTCATGTCCAGCAGGAAGAAACTGGGTCTGCAGTGCGAGATAGCCTCCAGGTACCAAGTGCTCAGACAAGTGCCAGAGTGTGCGGAGTGGGTCATCTAGGTGCTCAAAAACTTCTGTTGAGACTATGAGATCAAATATATCAGATACATAGGCCGAATCAGGATGATAGATCGGGTCATAACGGGTCGCCGCGTATCCCGATGCCTTCAACATGGAGACAAGCAAGTCCGAGTCTCCACTGCCAAAGTCCAAGGCTTTGCCCTCTTTGGGCACGTAGGCGAGGACAAAATCAAGAAAACGCTGGAAATACGCACGATACCCTGAATCTTTCGGGTTGTTTTGATGCAGATCGTAGCGCTCTTTTTGTGTAGGCAGGTCTGCATGATGTCTGGGGTCTTTGTGGATATAGCCGCACGCGTCACATGCATGGTACAATGTGTCGGATTTTGGGTCGAGAAAAGATTGGGTTTCGGTTTGGCATATGGGACATTTCATGACAACATTATAGCATTTGCTAGGGAGCGATAACTTTATTATTGGAAATATTTGTAATTTGCTATTATTTTTTAAGCTTGGTGGATGTTATCCACGCTATAATGACGCTGATGAAAGATGAGGTTCGAGTTCATCTCTCGTGTGTACCGTGTGATATTTATTTTGAATGTTCTCCGTTAGACCGAAAGACTCCCCCCTGTTTTGATTCACCATATTTTTAAAAAGGCACTACCCCATGGCAGAATTGCAAAATGGAACCGTTAAGTGGTTCAACGACGAAAAAGGCTACGGATTTATCCAACCAGACAACGGAGACAGTGATGTATTCGTACACTTCCGTCAAGTAAACCAGGCAACACCCGGTCGCGTTTCTCTCCAAGATGGCCAGAAAGTTACTTTCGAGGTTGGTCAAGGACAAAAAGGCCCTCAAGCCGAGAATGTTACAGCACTCTAGGACTCCGTCCTGATCTCCTCGCGACACCTCGCGAGGATACTTTTACTTCGCTATTCCTCTTTTTTCCAACTCATTTCTTAATTCAGTACTGCTTTGGATCACATGCTTTGCTTGGGCATGCTCTGTAAATCCCCAATCCACCATCATGTAGTCCATATCTGCAGCTTTTGCTGCCTCCTCGTCACGTGGCCCATCTCCGATGAATACTGCCTGATCTTTGGATAGATGTAGATCATCAAGTATTCGGTAGAGCATCTCGGGATTGGGCTTGGGATGTGCGACATCATCGTGGCAGGCTATCGCATCAAAAAAAGAGTGAATTCCCAAGTGTTCCAGTGATTCCAGTGCGGAGATACGGTAGGCGTTGGTCGCGAGTGCAATGCGGACGTTGGACGCTTTTAGCCATTCGAGCAAAGAAAAAATGCCTTCGTAGAGTTGGAGCTGGGCATGGTGATTGGCGCTGTAGTATTGCGAAAACCACTTTTCGTGAATGGGCTCGAATTTCTCTACTTCATAAAAATATTGTGCCGGATTGAGCTGATGGTTGTTGACCTGACCAATGATCTGCTCGGCCGGCATAGGCGGGAGACGGAGCTGGGCGCGGACGTGATTGATCGCGTTGGCCAGTAGATGTGAGCTGTCCACCAGCGTCCCATCCATATCGAAAACGACAAGTGACGTTGCCATTATGTCGTCGCAGGTGAGGAGTCTAGCCGACCAATTGTCTGAGCAAAAGAGACCTTTTGGCCGATTGTGACGTCATAATGGACGCCCCCCTTCTCGCTGATCATCACAACAGTTGACCCCATCTCAAACCAACCAAACAGCTCACCTTTTTTGAATGACTTGGGTTGGTCGTAGGTGTAATGACTTCGAAAGCGCTCGTTGGCATTGGTCTTGAGGCGTGGCTCAAAAGTGACCACCATCTTGCCGACATTGAGTGCGCCAACGAGGATGATAAAATGTTTGGCTCCATGCGCATCGGTGCAGGCCAGTACTACCCGTTCATTTTCGAGAAAAAGATTTAGTTTGTTGCGTAGAAGCGGCATGTTGACTGGATAGAGTTTTCCAGGGATATGCGTAAGGGAGTGCACCTGCACATCCAAGGGAAAATGATACCGATGGTAGTCACTGGGTGAGAGATAGAGATTGACATACGAGCCCCCTTCGAGCCGTGGGATATCTGCAGCATAGTCCGCGCCCAACAGTGCGGCAGTATCATATTGCATTCCTTTGATCTGGTGAGCTTGCCCTTCTCGGATATAGCCTGCTTCACTGACGCGGCCATCGCAAGGGGAGATGATCGCCTGAGGCTGGGCATCAAAAGGACGATTAAGGATCAAGGCGCGCGTAAAGAGCGCTTGAAGCGAAGGGTAGCTTTGTGCCGTATCAAAAAGATGCATGTCAATCTTCATCAGCTTGACGTAGCTGCGGTTGATGAATTTCTGTATGCCGGATGGGAACTCTTTGGAGGCGAAGCGCCCAAAGAGACGTGATAAAATACTAGTGTAATGTCGTGCCATCTTAGGCTTTCATCTTGGCGTAGTGATCGAGGGCTTCGCGCATCAGGGAGACATGATAGTCTTCCTGAAAGTTGATGAAGTCAAAAAACGCGGCCAGTTCCTTGGACTCTTTGGCGACGGCATTAGAGAGATCAAGACACTGTTGTTTGGCGGCGATCTCCTCCTCGATACCATCGTGAAGAAATTGTTCGACACTCTCGACCTGATAAAGGCTCTTGTGAATGACGCGCGGGACACCGAGGATGCCCATATCGGCCATCATTTGCCCAAAACTACGCAAGTGAAAGAAACTCTCATCGATGAGAATTTGGAAAATGCGGTTCAAAAAGGCGTCGTCACTGTGTGCCTTGAGGTAGTTGTAAATCATGATCAGCTCGTACTCTTTGTAACTCTCCTCGAAAAGAAACAATGTCAACGCATCGGTCGCCTCTTGTGTCAGGGAAACGCCGTTGAGTGTACGGGACACATTGAAGGCTTCGACTGTTTCGTCCTTCATATGCATGATCACACCCTGAATGTACGCAATATCCGTAGCGATACGTTGCGCCAAAATCTTATCCGGGCACCCAATGAGCTGCAGGTCAATGTCGCTCAGGCGAGTATTGATATCCACAAGAATCTCACGCAAGTGTGTGACCTTGACCGGAATAGGATCTCGATCATAATCATACGCCTCACCCTGTCGGATTATTTCATGCTCAAGCCAAGTGAAATGCCGCCATAATATATCGGAAAACTCATAGAGTACCTGCCGGTTGTCCGTCTGGCTCATAAAAGCTGCCATGATGGTCTCTAGCCATACTTCGTGGGTTTTGATCAACAATGTCTTCATGCTTCCTCCTCTTTGATGACGCAACTGTTTTCGATCTTGTAGGTGATGGTGCCAAACTCCGGATTGTCTTGTTTGGCTGCGTAGGTATCCATGGCAGCCTGAAGCGAGAGAGCGACCATCTCAGAACAAGCGGCTTCCTCAGCGGGGACGCCATCAAGCATCCCCAGCGTGACCGAGATCAGCTCTTTGCCGGTGACAAAGTCGATCCCTTTGGCTTCGCCTGTGATGATCGAGCCCGCCACCACGGTGGTCATGCATCCAATCGCCTGAAAACGAATGTCTTCGATCACGGGCTGATCCCCTTGCTCTTTGACGCGAAGATAGATGATGACTTTCTCCCCGTTTTCGGGGTTTTCGCCGATACCGATGGCGTCGGCCTGTTCCATGTTGCCATAGTTCTTGGGGTTGGCCATATGGTCGATGATTTCCTGATCGAGTGCTGTCATATGTCTTTGCCTTTGGTTTGAAGTCGTGTCATTGTACCCAAAAGCATGTTAGGAAAAATAATACAAAGAATGTTTAATGAGTTTTTTAAAAACATGCGCTATAATTCTCGTCCTATTTGACCAATGTACGCGCGGCTGTGGCGGAATTGGTAGACGCGCTAGATTCAGGTTCTAGTGGGCGAAAGCCCGTGGAGGTTCAAGTCCTCTCAGCCGCACCACTCCTCATCACCATCTCCTTCTTGTTATCTTTTGAGTAATCATTTTTTGTTACAATTTTTTCATGAAAACTGTACAGCATAAAGTAGCGATCATCATCACGATATCTGCGTTCATGTCGCTTCAGGCGGGCTATGTACTAAAACCTGCATCGCGCCCTCGCAGCGCCCTTGACCGGATGCATTTTCACACCGTCAAAGACATGCGCACGATTCCGCAAGATCCTGCATGGTATGCGCGTCAGGCCAAGCCGATGAGTGCCAAAACGCAGCGGCACTATGATGCGGCATACAATCGACGCTATTTTAAGCCGTGGCATATGAAGCATTTTGGTGAACCTGCAGCAGAAATGGCGTGGGCCTTTCGTATGGTGCAAAACAAGCCAGTCTACGATAAGCATCACAAAAAAGTACCCGTAAAAACCTGGAAATGGTGGATCAAAAATTCCAATTTTTCCGCCTTGGACCAAGTAAAAAGCTATGCCATCAGTGTGCGCCACAGCAATCTTCGTGCCCTGCCGACCCATACGACCGCCTACCGCGATCCATGGAAAAATACCGAAGGCTTCCCTTTTGACTACAATCAAAACTCCGCACTCTACCCCAATACTCCTTTGTATGTTTCACACTATTCACTGGACAAGCACTGGGCCTTTGTCCACTCACCTGCTGCATACGGCTGGGTGCCGACTCGGGATATTGCCCAGGCGCGTCCGGCTTTTAGGCGGGCGTTTCAAACGGGACGTTATGCCATCGCGGTACGGGACAATATGGCCCTGTATCATGACAGCCGCCGGATATCGCTCGTGAAGCTTGGAACGTTTTTCCCGATGGATCGGCATGGGAAGCACTTGTTGCTAGCGACACGCGACCATGCGGGCAATGCGAGTATTGCAAAGATGAATCGCCCTGCCCTCGGGATGGTCGCACCCAAACCATTGGCGTTTACCCCAAACAATATTGCCTACATTGCCCGCCAGCTCAAGCGCGACCCTTATGGTTGGGGCGGGATTGCCTACGGGCGCGACTGTTCTGCGACGACACGGGATTTTTTTGGGGTATTTGGTATCTTTTTGCGGCGTAACTCATCCGATCAAGCCAAGGACGGCAAAACGGTGGTCAATATCAAACCCTTCAAGGGTGCCGCCAAAAAATCCGCCATGCTCAAGCATGCCAAACCATTCCGATCGCTCCTCTATGTGCCTGGGCATATCGGTATCTATATCGGTCGGTACAAGAATGAGCCCGTCATTATGCATACCTATTGGGGTGTTCGCCTCCAAGACCATAGCAAGTACACACTTTCGCATACGATCATTACCACCACTGAGCCAGGCAAAGAGCTCCCTAAGCTACGCCGAAAGAGCATGATGTCCAATACCTTGCAAAAAATTATCAGTTTCTAAGCATTTTATGCTAATATTTATCCCATTAATTATATCAAGGAGCCTTTCCATTGGATTCACAACCTCCGTCGAGTCATTCGACCCCCTCTTCCCTTCTTCATCTTTTTGGCGAGTATGGTGACATACTTTTTGGTGCGATTTTTGCTATATTGAGTTATTACTTTCACCACAGCGGTGCCATGTATCTCTCTACATTGAGTGCGGCGATTGCGATCG
>CAZCAZ010000051.1:0-10121 GCA_964496735.1 uncultured Nitratifractor sp.
CCCGCCATGCAGATCCAATCCCACCCCATGGGTGCCTACCAGACCAACTGCTATCTCGTCACACTTGACGACAAGACCCTTGTCATTGATCCAGGAATGAATGCCACCGAGTGGGTGCTCTCTCATACGCACAATCCTGTCGCCATCCTCAACACCCATGGCCATTTCGACCATGTTTGGAGCAATGCTTCTCTCCAAAAATCTCTCAAAATTCCTCTCTACTGTCCCGACGAAGATGCCTTCATGCTCGTGAACGATCCCTTTGGCCAAGGCACGCCTACTTCACGTCCTGATGTACGAGTCAAAGGAGATGAAACATTCATTATCGAGGGCATTTCCCTGCGCTACCGCCATTTCCCCGGTCACACCCCAGGCAATTCGGTCATCGAGATCGGGGGGCACTGGTTCAGTGGAGATTTTCTTTTCAATCGCAGCATTGGCCGATGGGACTTTCCGTATTCCAACGCCACCGATATGATCCGCAGTCTACAGAAAGCCCGGCAGGTTTCTGAGGACTTCATCCTCCATCCTGGCCACGGGGAGAGCAGTACATTAAAAGAAGAGCAAGCACTGATGCCGTATTGGATCCAGCAGGTTCAGGCAACCGTTTAGTCGTCTTTGGCTATAATGCTGCCCCACCCAGGAGAGATGGCAGAGCGGTTGAATGCGGCAGCCTCGAAAGCTGTTGTCCGGGCTTCCCGGACCGGGGGTTCGAATCCCCCTCTCTCCGCCATACTTATTTCAACGTATAATTGTTTAGTCTTGCCACCATTTCTTGCTTTTTGAATCATAGCCAAAAACGGTCATTCCCTCTAAAAAATAAAAATAATACACCCACTCTTTTACTGTGGCTTTTTGTGTTGGCGAATCATAGTGGAATCCGCCCTCTTGTATACTGTAGCCACAATTCTCTGGGCTATAGCGAATATTCAATATCTTTTTGTCATCCAGTTCCATCAGCGAGGTTGGATAGGCATGATGCTGTACATAATACTGATCCAGGGCCGGTATAAAATGGGAACAGTATCTTCGATAATCCCTAAAGCCATTACTTCCCGCATAAAAAAGAATAAACATAAAGGCAAAATATATCACACCTGCGCCCAAGAGGATATATGAAAATATATTCTTAAAAAATCTTGCGTATTTGAACCCAAGATAATAGGTACTGATTATGGCAATGAATATCGTACAAATAAAAATACCCCAGCCAACATTTGTTGTTTCCGGCATAGAGAGAACTTCGATACAAAAATAGCTTGCTAGACCAAGTCCTATCCATGTACTATTCACGAAAATTAGAATGGGAATGTTGTGCATTCTTACAAGAGACAATATGCGCAACATTATTTCACAACCTTAGTGCTGTTATTACGCATCACAAATAAAGAAGGGCAAACAGTTGTGCGTGAAGAAGTTTTGTGTTCGTTGATGATTGGGTTGGCGGGTAAAATTACGTACCCTAGTACGCAAATTTATACCCGCGGCGGCGTACCGTGTGGATCACTTGGAAGCCGAGGATGCTCTTGAGGCGTTTGCGGATCTGGTTGATCGCGACTTCCACAGTATTGTCGCTGACATACTCGGGCTCTTCCCAGAGGGCATTGATGATCTCGTCTTTGGAAAAAACCCGCTGTTTTCGCAAAGCCAGGAAGGCCAAGATATCAAACGTCTTGCCATTGAGCGAAACGATCTTGTCGTCGTATTCAATCTTTTTGTTGGCAATATCAATCATCAACTTTCCGACATCGATCTTCTCACCGTGAAGATTGCGCATGTTGGCCAAAACACGTGCAGCAATCAAGTCTGCTTCGTGCAGATGATGCACAATGACATCGTCCACCACGAGAGAAAAGTACGCCACCTGATTGTTCGGGTACTGGGTGAGGATCATGATCTTGGTCTCGATCTTCTTTTTCTTTACATCATTGATATAACGCTCGAGTGAAAACTTGATCCCCTCATCAACAATGATGATCAATTCATAGTGACGAAAATCAGTAAAATTTGTCGCATCGTACAAATTCTGAGCATGATCAACTATGCAAATAAAATAACGCTCAATTTCTCGCTCAAAATCTTCAGCGAATTTATCGTCAAAACCTACAGTGAGTATTCTCATTCCTTATGCCTACTTCCAAAAAAATATCGTAATCATGGGAACTATTGTACTTCACTTGTAGTAGAATTCCGCATTTCATAGCGCATTTATATCCAAATTATGCTTATTTAAAAATAAAATTAACCTTTTTACGATAATCCTAGGCTGGGATCAAAGGGCAACAGTAGCACGAATATAAACCCGCTTGGGCGCAGGGTAGCCCTCTATGGTTTTCTCGGGATCGTCAGGATCCAGAAAATGATCCAAACTTTGCGAAGCGATCCACTCGGTTTTGCGCTGCTCTTCTAAGTCAGTTTTACGTATGGCCAGCACTTCGACGTCAGAAAAACCCGCACGCAAGCACCAGTTGGTCAACGCAGCAACCGTAGGGATAAAATAGATATTGCCCATCTTCGAGTATCGCTCTCGAGGGGTCAGTGCTACTTCCTCCTCTCCGTCGATCATAAACGTGTCCAAGATCAATTCACCTCCAGGGGTTAGGCCACGATATAGGGACTTGAGTGTTCCGATTGGATCAGGTCGATGATACAAAACCCCAAGGCAAAACAGTGTATCAAACCGGTGCTCATAATGTGCAACATGTTCAACACCAAGCATCTCATACACAATATCGCTCTGAAGAAAGTGGTCGATGAATTGAAACTGAGAGTAATACGCGGCCGAGGGATCAAAGCCTACCAATTTGGCCGGAGCTTGGGTTTGCATCCTGAACAGATAGTAACCATTGTTGCATCCAATGTCACCGACAACTTTGTCTTTGAGGTCCACATGGGGCTCTAGGAGGTTGTATTTGATTTGGCTCTGCCATTCGCTATCGATCACAAGTTGACCGAGAGAAAAAGGGCCTTTGCGCCATGGCATCAGCAGGCGAGCGGTTGTTTCGATCTGATCACGATAAGCTGATTCAAACTCAGGAGAAAATTCTACGCCAACTGTGTCACCGAGATGCACCTCGGTCACCTCGGGATCTGGCAATGCGGCCATTGCCTCCTGCAAGGGAGCAATGTTTTTCCATGTCAGCCATTTTTGACGTTCGGTGCGAATTTCTTCTAGGTTCATGTCGACGACAATACTATGTAAGAGTTCGACGTTATTTTACAATGGTTTTTATGATTTTTTGATCTTGCACAGGGCGATCAGCACGACCGGTTTTGGTGTGTTCGATCTTTTTCACCACGTCTTGCCCTTGGATCACCTCGCCGAAGATCGTATAGCCGCCATTGAGGTGTGGCGTAGGAGCCACGGTGATGAAAAACTGACTGCCATTGGTATTGGGGCCTGCATTGGCCATAGCCAGCAGATACGGACGGTCAAAAACAAGGTTGGGTGTGTTTTCATTTTTGAAATCTTTGTGCCAGATGGATTCGCCGCCACGTCCGGTTCCGGTTGGATCACCCCCTTGGATCATAAACCCTCGGATAACCCGATGGAAAATGGTTCCGTTATAGTATCCCTTTTTCGCGTGCGTCACAAAATTCTCCACAGCCAAAGGAGAAGCCTTGGGGAACATCTTGAGCACAATTGTTCCTTGATTGGTCTGCAATTCAACTATCGGAGCTTTCCCGCCCGCCATCATAATGGTTGTTCCGACAAACATTGCCAACAGTATTCGTATCATATCGTATCCACCTCGCATGTAATATGTAATTGTTGAAGCACGTGCTCAAAAAACTCACCTGCCTCTGCATGAAAACCATCGTTAAATTCGATGTAAATGCTTTGGATATCCGGCCGATCATTGGATATCTTCTCGAAAATAAACGGTGTTTTAGCGCACGCAACCTTCGCCCGGTCAATCGCGTCAATAATCTCATCTTTTAATTCCGGATTGTCTCCAAAGATCAAACTCAGACCTTCGTACTCTTCTTCCATGCGCATGTGCGCTTTGATCGTTTTGGTCATTTTTTACCTTGCATAGTCGATGGCCCGCGTTTCGCGGATCACATTGACTTTGATTTCACCCGGATATTGTACCTTATCTTCGATTTGCTTTGCAAGGGTACGGCTCAGATAGACTGCTTTGTTGTCGTCCACTTTGCCCGCGTCGACAAACACGCGTATCTCTCGACCCGCATTGATGGCATAAGCTCGTTCAACTCCCTCTTCGGCCAATGCGATTGCTTCGATATCCCGTACACGCTTGGTGAAACTCTCCAAGACTTCACGCCGTGCGCCCGGTCGAGCAGCGCTCAGAGCATCAGCAGCGCATACCGCAGCGCTCTCGACCCCATCCGGTTCGGCGTGACCATGGTGAGCCAAGATGGCGTTGATGACCGTGGGGTGTTCGTTATAGCGTCGGCATACTTCAACGCCAAGATCGACATGCGATCCACCAAAATCCTGTGTAAGGGCTTTGCCGATATCATGCAGCAACCCAGCACGTAATGCCAATTTCTCATCCCCGTTCATTTCGGCTGCCATGACACGAGCGAGGCGTGCCACTTCGAGTGTATGCGCCAGCGCATTCTGTCCATAGCTTGCACGGTATTTCAGACGCCCAATAAGTTTGATCAGCTCTTCATGCATCGGAAAGAGCCCCAGGTCAATCACAACATTTTCGCCATCTTCGTAAATCTTTTGCTCAAACTCTGCTTGCACTTTTTCGTGTACTTCTTCAATGCGGCCTGGGTGAATCCGCCCATCTTCGACAAGAATTTCTATCACACGCGTTGCAATAGCACGACGATAGAGATTGAAGTTGCTCACCACAATAACGCCTGGAGTTTCATCGATGATGATGTCGACACCCAGCAGCTGTTCAAGGCTCTTGATGTTGCGCCCTTCTTTGCCGATAATCCTCCCTTTGTGCTCGTCACTGGGCAGATTTACGATGTTAATGAGACGCTCGCCGGCAAATTCACCAGCATAGCGCGTGGTAGCCTGCGCCAGGATATAGTTGGCGTTGCGCTGGGCTTCATCATGGGCTATCTTCTCTTTTTTGCGCACGATGGCAGCAATATCATTGGTGCTCTGCTCTTCGACACGCTTAAGAATGTAGGCTTTTGCTTCCTCTGATGTCAGCGAAGCAAGATTTTCCATTTTATGGATAGCGTCTTGGACCACATCATTTTTCTGTATTTCCAGCTCTTCTAGATGCTGCCGGCGCTCCTCGAGCTGGTTGCGAAGCTGCTGGGCTTTTTCTCTTTCCGCATCATGCTCTCGGCCCTTGAGGATCGTTTCCCTTTTGCGCTTTTCCAGATCATCAAAGCGGTTTGCGTACTCTTTTTCAAGTTCTATTTCTTGATGTGCTCTCTCGGCTTTGGCGTCCTGCAATAGGCGGTCAGCTTCATTCTCGATTGCTTTGGCCTTGGCCTTGGCTTCAAGCTCAAGATAATCAAATTTCTTTTTTGCGCCCACACGTGCGACTGCAAAACCCAAACCCAAACCCAGCAACAAAGCACCCAGTGCCATCAGTGTCATAAACATAATTAATTCCTCTTTTTATCCTGATATAGTATGAACGAGGCCACTTCTCCATGTAAACACTATTCAAAGAGAGCCGGTGAGCAGCTCATCGGCCTGCACATCCCAATCATCGGTCACCTGATGCGGTATATATTGCCAAGCACGCTGCACAAAGATCACGTGTGCGACCGCATCTCCTGATTGAGCAAAAAATCGATCGTACATTCCCTTGCCAAACCCTATACGGCGCCCAGTCAAATCGGTGCCGACGACGGGGACGATGGCTATGTCTATTGGTCTATTTCTATATTTATTTGAAAAATTTGGTTCTCGTACATTAAACCGCTTGCGATGCAGCGGCAATCTGTATTGTACCAAGCGAAAACTTTCACCCTCCATAAATGGCACCAGCACCATAATTCCGCGTCGACGAAGCGTTTGAATCAAGGGCATCACATTGACTTCAAGGTCGAGAGGCACATACAGCATTACCGTGCGCGCCTTCCGTGCATGAATCCTTGAGAGCAAAGCGCGATTGACCCGATAATCAGCAATCCGCACTTGAGCTGAAGCAAGACGTCGCAGTCGTTTGAGAGCCTGAGTGCGAAATGTTTTTTTGTCCATCAAGTCTTCTTTGGGTATAATTTCCCCTATATTCTCTCGCTATTTTGCTACGAAAGGTACAGGTGCGAACGTTTTTTCTATGGGCTATTGTACCATCACTTTTGTTTATCAATGGGTGCAGCCAGCAACAATCTGCCCAAGCATCCCTCTCAAACAACCCCCTAATCGAGGCCGCGCCAAAACGCACTTTTGTCTTGACCGATATCGATGACCGAAACACAACTTTGAGTCTAAAACAAGACCGGCTTCAGCTCAGTCGGGTGGTTCAACCCTACGTGCTGCTGCATTTTTTTTCGACCCACGTTGACCTCTCTCGAGGCATGCTTCCTTATCTTAGCGCTTTGCAACGCGAGCATAGGCATCTCTTCGTTCTGGGAGTCGTTGTTCCCGAAAGCATCGACACACCATCTCTGCGTCAATATATGCGCCAGACCAAGACCACGTTTTTTGTTTCCCGAAGCCCAGACAATTTGGCATTGGGAAATGCGATTGCATCTATGCTAAAATTAGCCCCCAATTACTCTTTGCCATTGACCGTACTGTATCATCGGGGACATTACGTCGCGCATTATGAAGGCGTGACACCCATCGAAATGATCCGAAGTGACCTCAATAAATCTGTGGCAGACTCTGGCGAGAAATTGCGCACAAATACTAAGGAAAAATAATGTTGAATTTTTTGAAAAAAGCTCTTGGGAAAACCGGTGAAGCCATCCATGAAGTCGCCCCAACCAAGCGCAAAAGTATCCCCAAGGACGATTTGGAAGATATCCTGCTTGAAGCAGATGTTCACTACGGATTGATCGAACGCCTCCTCGAAGGACTCCCCGAGCATATCAGCCGCACGCAGGCCTTCAACTCACTCATTAGCGTCTTTCAATACAAGGCCGATTGGATCGAGCCCGGTGACGCCAAGCCCTTTATTGAAATGATCATTGGAGTAAACGGTGCAGGCAAAACCACAACCATCGCCAAGCTTGCCCGACTTTATCAAAAAGACAAGCGCAAGGTGATGCTTGCAGCCGGTGATACCTTTCGTGCTGCTGCCATCGAGCAGCTCAGTCGCTGGGCAGCTCGACTTGATGTCCCCATCGTTGCCACACGCCAAGGACACGACCCTTCTGCTGTTGTCTATGACGCAATCGAATCGGCAGTCGCCAAGGGCATCGACAATGTCATCATTGATACTGCCGGACGTCTTCATACCCAAACCAATCTTGGCGAAGAGCTTAAAAAAATGGTGCGAATCGCCGACCGTGCTTTGCCCGACGCACCCGACCGTAAACTGCTGATCCTCGACGGCACACAAGGAAGTTCTTCGATCAATCAAGCCAAAGCATTCGACGACATGGTCGGCATCGACGGTATCATTATCACCAAGCTTGATGGCACGGCCAAAGGGGGATCTGTGCTCACCATCGCCGACGAATTGCAAATGCCCATCTACTACATCGGCACCGGTGAAACACCCGACGACCTGATCCGCTTCAAAGCCAACGAATACGTCAATACCATCCTCGATGAAGTCTATCTGTAGGGTGAGCAGTGGCTTACCAAAGCCCTTCTCAACGCTTACAGGCCAAACATTTCCCGATAAGCATCCTGCAAGTCATCTCGATTTTTATAGTCGATGATGTCTCCAAACTCCACATGGATCGTGCGAGGCGTTTTGTCATCGGCAATCGCCTCTTTGAGGATCTGTCCGGCATGGGTTTTGATATAAACCGGGAGGATTGGGAGGCGGTTTTTCAGAGCGATGATCCGGGAACCCCCCTTGAAGTCTCCAAGGGGCTTATCACTCTTGTTTCGAGTACCTTCGGGGAAGATGAAGATTGATGAACCTTCCTTGACTCCCGCTTTGACATCGGCAAAAAATCCCCCCATCTGATCCTGTTCTCGATCAAGAAGTACACTGCCGCCATGACGGACAAACATTCCAAAAAATAGAGAATTGTATAGTTCTTTTTTCGAAATCCAAAGCCCATAAATATCGGTATCAGCCAGTGTCATTTCGATAATGGGAGGATCAATGATACTGCGGTGATTGCTCACCAGCAGATACTGTCCTGTAGCAGGGATCTTTTCAGGATTATCCACTACCACAGAAATTCCCAGCCCTCCAAGCTGCCGTTTTGCATACGCCAATCGCTCTCGCTTCTTCTCAGCCGGATCACTCATCCGGCGCAGTCGCAAGGCATGTGTATTGGTCAAATACAGACCATAAAAAAGATGCTTGATCGCGCCAATATTCATCGATTGCCTCCTTATATTATGGATGGTATTATATCCAAAAATATTTCTCGCTAGGCAAGACTCTATTGCAAGGGTTGTGGTATGATTTGGCGATAATATGACAATTTGACATATTTTTAACCCCTGCATTCTGATTGGCGTATAATACCGATAAAAATACACGAGGCACCATCATGGCAAAAAAGAAGACTTTATTTGAATGTCAGGCATGCGGCTTCCAGACACCACGCTGGATGGGAAAATGCCCCTCATGCGATGAATGGGAGAGTATCATAGAGCTCTCCAGTGAACAAATGGCTTATATCAAAAAGACCTCTTCTGTCAGCAAGTCTGGCTACGCCAGCAAGGCCAAGCCAATCACCGAAATAGGCGAAGACGATATTGTGCGATCCTCATCGGGGAGTCGCGAGCTTGATCTGGTGCTAGGTGGAGGGATCGTTCCAGGCTCACTCACTTTGATTGGCGGAAGCCCAGGGATCGGAAAATCAACACTGTTGCTTAAAATAGCAGGCAATCTAGCACGAAAAAATACCCAAGTTCTTTATGTCTCAGGAGAAGAATCCGCCGGACAGATCAAACTCCGAGCCAATCGCCTGGATGCCAATCATGACCGGCTCTATCTTCTCTCTGAAATCAACCTGCAATCCGTACTGAATGAAATAGCAAATGAACAATATGGCTTCATCGTCATCGACTCAATCCAAACACTCTACTCCGACGAAACGCCCTCGGCACCAGGCAGCGTCACACAAGTACGGACGATCACTTTTGAGCTGATGCGCATCGCCAAAAATCTTCAAATTCCCATCTTTATCATTGGTCACATTACCAAGGATGGCTCCATTGCCGGACCCCGTGTGCTGGAACATATGGTTGACACCGTGCTTTACTTTGAGGGGGATACCAATTCTGAGTTGCGTCTGCTGCGCGGATTTAAAAACCGCTTTGGCTCTACCAATGAGGTGGGAATATTCGAGATGAACGCCAACGGACTCAACGACGCCCAAAGCATGGCCGGACGTTTTTTTAACAAAGAGACACTCCAGTCAGGCTCAGCACTGACAGTCATTATGGAGGGGAGCCGTCCCATCATCATTGAGGTTCAGGCTCTGGTCGGTGAAGCCCACGGTCACCCCAAGCGCAGTGCAACAGGATTTGACGGCAATCGTCTCGGGATGCTGTTGGCTCTGCTGGAAAAAAAGCTCGACCTCCCGCTGGGCACCTACGATGTCTTCATCAATATCAGCGGCGGGATCAAGATCAATGAACCTTCAGCTGACTTGGCCATCATCGCCGCTATTCTTAGCTCTTATCGTGATCGTCCTTTGAGCGCTCAGACTCTTTTTCTCGGTGAAGTAAGTCTCACGGGGGAAGTGCGTGAAGTGAGTGGAATCAGCCAACGCTTGCGTGAAATCCACGCTCAGGGCTTCACCAAAGCCGTCGTTCCTGCAAAACCTGCTGAATCTACTCCAGTCAAGTGTTATGTGGCGGACGATGTATCAAAAATCATAGAGTGGATTTTTGTATAAATTCGGTATAATACGTTTATGAAAATAGGCACCGATATCGTCCAGATCAGTCGCATTGAAACGTCGCTTGAAAAATTTGGTGATAAATTTATCGCACGTTTTCTATCACCCGAAGAGCGGATTCACTTGCCAAGCAAGCCCGAATCCCTTGCCGGGTACTGGGCGGCCAAAGAAGCAATCGCCAAAGC
>CAZCAZ010000052.1:0-9525 GCA_964496735.1 uncultured Nitratifractor sp.
TGAGCAAAAACGTCATCCTCAACGCCGTCATGACCGGCCCAAAGATCGTCCTTTCCAACAAGCTGGCCATTGATGTCCAGCGGCATATACTCGGCAATTTGCGTAAGCAGTATAAAAATGTCTTGGATGGCGGTGTGCGTCCCGCACCTTTTTGGGTACTAGTCGGTGCTGAGATGCCGGCGGTACTTATCGAGACAGGTTATATCTCCAATCCCATGGAACGCAAACGTCTTTTTTCTCCTCGCTATCAAGAACGTCTTGCCAAGGGGGTTGCTGAAGGGATCGTCGGCTACTTGCGAAATCGCGAGAAAGAATTGCAGTAAACGGTCAATTTTGTCGTCCAATGATTGGATAGATTGCAGATTGACTTGATGGCGCTAACCCCTCTCAAACCACCAAAACGCTATAATAGCTTTAACTTTCTGTACAGGATCATTTCATGTTCGAAACCGTGATCGGTCTGGAGATACACATCCAGCTCAATACTGCCACCAAACTTTTCTGTTCGTGTCCGACCAGTTTTGCTGCACACCAAAACAGCAACACCTGCCCCACATGCCTCGCCCTGCCTGGGGCTCTGCCGGTGATCAATCAGGAAGCGGCGATCAAAGCCATGCGTCTGGCCAATGCCATTAACGCAGAGATCAACGAAGCATCGCGCTTTGACCGAAAATCTTACTTTTATCCCGATTCTCCAAGTGCGTATCAAATCACCCAATTTTATGAGCCAATTTTGCGCAACGGCACCGTAGAGATCGACCTTGAGGATGGCAGCCAAAAGACAATCCATGTCACCGAAGCCCACCTCGAAGCCGATGCCGGTAAAAATATGCATGAAGGCGCGATCTCAAAAGTGGATCTCAACCGCGCCGGCACGCCATTGCTCGAAATCGTCTCTGCCCCAGATTTGCGAAGCATTGATGAGACCATTGCATACATGAAAAAGATCCATGCGACCGTCCGCTATCTTGATATCAGCGATGCCAACATGCAGGAGGGTTCTTTTCGCTGTGACGTCAATGTCTCGATCCGCCCCAAAGGACAAGAAGCCTTCGGCACCCGAGTAGAGATCAAGAACATGAACTCCTTCCGCTTCATCGCTCAAGCAATTGCCTATGAAGTTGAACGCCAAATCGAAGCATACGAAGATGGAGTATATGAGCAAGAGGTTCACCAGGAGACCCGCCTGTGGGATACCGAGCGCCAGGAGACCCGCTCCATGCGTGGCAAAGAAGAGGCGGCTGACTATCGCTACTTCCCCGAGCCGGATCTGCGCCCACTCATCGTATCTGAGGCCATGAAAGAAGCTGCAAGTCATATCCCCGAACTCCCAGATGAGAAAGTCTCTCGCTATGTGGAGACACTGGGGATCAAGCGTTACGATGCGTTGGTTATCACATCAGACAAAGAGTTGGCGCATTATTTTGAGGCGATGTTGGCTGCCGGCGCTCCAGCCAAAACAGCGGTCACTTGGCTCACGTCAGAATTGCTAGGCCGCCTGAACAAGGCGAACGCTTCCATCGAAACGAGCCCCGTAGATGCTGAGACGCTTGGGCGCCTCATTACTCGAATCGAAGACGACACGGTCTCGGGAAAAGGAGCCAAGGAGGTACTCGACTACCTGATGGAGCATAAAGAGCGTGACGTGGATGCCATCATCGAAACACTGGGGCTCAAACAAGTGAGTGATGACGGAGCGATCTTGACACTGATTGACGAGATTCTTGCTGCCAACCCCGATAAAGTAAGCGAATTCAAGGGGGGCAAGGAGAAACTGCTAGGTTTCTTTGTCGGCCAAGTCATGAAAGCCTCCAAGGGCTCTGCAAATCCCGGCAAAGTCAATCAACTCCTCAAAGCCAGGCTGTCGGAATAATGCGCAAGGAGTCCATACCCCGCATTGTGGCTTTTGCTCTGTGGCAGAAGCGTAGTCCAGGGTATCAGGCGACCAAATCTTTTTTTCGAAATATTCTCAACAACTCCGACTACCCGTACAAAAAGTTCTTCGATCTTTTTATGATCTCGTTGATCCTCTCATCGGTTTGGATTTTGGTCTATGAGGTTAAAAACACGTTGCCGCATTGGCTGGATGTGTATGATCTCTATGTTGTTACCATGATCTTTATTTTTGAGTACCTTTTGCGTCTGTGGGTGCATGATAATCTTTATGAATCAATACTCAAGCAGTACGACGAATCTCTCATTCTGGGAGCCCCGATCAGGCATCGTGAGATATGCAAAAAATTTATCCGGTCAAAAATAAGTTACATGCTGTCCCCTTCGGCCTTGATTGACCTGTTTGCTATCTTGCCGGGTTATCGGCCGTTGCGGGTGCTGCGTATCTTTGTGCTGTTTCGTCTCTTCAAGCTGTTGCGCTACACCAAAAGTATCAATGAATTTGTTCAGGTGCTGGTCGAGAAACGCTTCGAGCTTCTCACGCTGTTGTTTTTGCTCATATTTATTGTGATGACAGCAGGGATAGCTATTTATGTATTTGAAGCACACGTCAATGACAGTATTAATTCACTCTTTGACGCGATCTACTGGGCCTTGGTGACGATCTCTACGGTCGGGTATGGCGACATCGCTCCTGTGACGACTGAAGGGCGCGTGGTCTCTGGCGTGATTATCGTCAGCGGTATTGCCATGGTCTCATTTGTTACTTCAGTGATCGTCTCTGCCTTTTCGATCAAGCTGGAAGAGCTAAAAGAAAACCGATACATTCATGATCTGAACAAAGAGGATGAATTCTTGATCTTGTGTGGGTATGGACAATTGACCAAAATGTTTTTGCGGCAGAAGCGTGATTCGTTGGAGTACATTATCCTTGACAAAGATCCCGCAAGAGTCACAGCGGCCAGCAAGGATGGCTTTCGCATCATCCAGGAAGACGCCAGTCGTCATGAAGTCTTGAAACGTTTTAATACCGAATATTCCAAAGTAACTTTGGTGGCCTTGCTCAACGATGACATTGAAAATATTTACATCACGCTCAATGCCAAGTCCGTCAATACCCGCATCAAAGTGATCGCGAGAATGTCGGATAGAAATATGGCCCAAAAATACAAACTTGCAGGTGCCGATCATGTGATCATGCCAGACGAGGTGGCCGCACGTATGTTGCTGATGGCGATCGAACAGCCGGCTATGCATGAGGCCATTGTCCATTTGATCACAGGTCAAAGCAAGGCCAAACTTGATGAAGTGATCGTGCACAGCCATGATCACTATTGCTGCCAAAACATTGCTGAGGTCGATTTTCCTTCTCATAAACTGCTTTTCGTGGGACTGTTTCGGCCTGCGACACAAGAGTTTCATTTTAACCCCGCCAAAGAGATGCAGATACAAGAGCGGGATGTGCTGCTCGTCGTAGGGTATCACGTTAGCATTGCGCAGTTCAGAAGAGACATTAGGAGATCATCATGACATCAAAGGTCGTGCACTTGTTTGGCTATGGCCGGCATGGGAAACGCATGGCAAATGGCTTACGAGAAAGCGGATACAGCTTGCATATCCTTGAGACGGATCCAGCATTGGTGGACGCCGCCAAGACAGCGGGCTTTGTCAACGCTGATCGGATTGATGCGACCAATGACGAGAGCATTGAATCTTCGCACATAGACCCCAGAGACTTGATTGTGTGTGTGATGGATGATGAGCACCTGAATGTGTTTTTGACATTGACGCTGCGACAACTGTATCCTGAAGTTCAGATTTTTTCTATCTCGGACTCCATTCATACATCTGAGAAGCTGATCATGGCGGGCGCCTCTAAGGTGATCGATATGTATTATGTCAGCGCAACCCGTATCCATAACTATCTCAATAAACCTGTGACGACTCACCTGCTTACAGGGATCTTGGGCAGTGGCCACAATATCTCTTTTCGTGAGTTTGTGATCCCAGAGGGTTCTTTTCTGCATGGAGTCAATACCGACGAGATAGACTTCAATCGATTCAATCTGCTCTTTATGGGACTGATCGATGTCGAGTTGGGTACAGATCTCATCTTTGTCACCGAAGGGATCAATCACAAACTTGATAGCGGAGACACGCTTGTGTTTATGGGAAAGGATGATGATCTGGATCGTTTCGCAAAGACGATCAAGCGCAAAACAATTTGACAGGAGCAGTATCATGGAGATAGCGGTTATTGGGGCGGGAAAATGGGGACAGGCGCTTTATCATGCTTTTGCACAAAACAATGACGTGGTCATCACGTCACGGCAGAAAAAATCAATCGAAAATTTTGTATCACTGGATGAGGCGTTGAGGCGTAGGTATATCGTGATGGCAATCCCGGCACAAGCGGTACGGGCATGGATGGAAGTAAATTTCATCGATCATGGTCAGCAGCTTCTCGTGGCTGCCAAAGGGATCGAGACCCGCACTGGAGCGTTTCTCAATGAAGTCTATGGTCACTTTGTGCCCTTGGATCGACTGGCGTATATTTCGGGTCCTTCTTTTGCGGCGGAAGTGCGACAGTCCTTGCCAACAGCCTTGGTGATCAGTTCGGCTCATGCACCACTGGCTAGCACCTGGGTGGATGCCCTGCCTGATTTTATCAAAGGCTATGTGGATGATGATGTTGTGGGCGCTGAAGTGGCCGGGGCATACAAAAACGTCATTGCCATCGCGGGCGGAGTCTGCGATGGTCTGCATCTGGGGCACAATGCGCGTGCAGCACTTATTGCACGTGGGTTGGTCGAAATGACACGCTTTGGGGTCTCATTTGGCGCCCGAGAAGAGACATTTCTTTCTTTGGGCGGTGCTGGCGATCTGTTTTTGACAGCGAGTTCAACCCTGTCACGTAATTACCGAGTAGGGTTGGGCTTGGCCGAAGGGAAGCCGCTGGAGCAGATCGAGGCAGATTTGGGGGAAGTGGCCGAGGGGGTACCGACTGCGAGTGCCCTGCAAGGCATTGCCGAGCGCGAAGAGATATACCTTCCTATTGCTCGTGAAGTGTATGCGATGATCCACGAACAAAAAGACCCACGTCAGAGTGTGCGTGATTTGCTATCGTAGGGCAGGGCGGCCGACTTACGCATAGTGCGATGTATGTCTAGTCAATGAAGGGGTGCAATCTTTTTGGGGGTATCATCGTTTTGCAGGTCGCTGAAGATCACCTCGCCTTTTTGACCTGTTTTTCGAGCACGAACATAGGTTTCGACCATGCGAAAGATTACATCCAGGATGCTATGATGAGTGGTGGCGACAGTGGTGGTGACACAATACGTATCGTTGCTCCCCAAGTGGGCACGAAGCCCGCCAAGGAGGATTTCGGCATATTGTTCCACCCCGTCACGGTCCGTTGCCTGACAAATGATCACATACGTCCCATGATCCTTGTCGAGCTCAAAGAGGAGATCACTGCCGCGTTTCATGCGCTGGAGCTCATTGGATGACTGAAGCTTTTCTGAGGTGATTAAAATCATAGAAAAAGGTGCGTGTGTTCGATGTTCCATCAGATAGTAGAGAAACTCGACTGTGGTGCGGAGGGTGTCGACCATCGTTTTGGCTAGGGTTATCTCGTATTCCCAAAATGCGATCCCGGCATGATTTTTGCGCTTGTTTTCCATATTGATTTTTCTCCCCTCGTGTGTGTGATTGCGGAACAGATGTCATTATATATTATTTTATGTAAAGAACACCATTCGAGCGGGCGCTAACCCTCTATTTACGTATTTTTAGATAAAATCATGCCATTTATGCCTCAGGATTAATTGTTATGACCCAAGCCCTACTTATTGAAATCGGCGTCGAAGAGCTTCCCGCCGTCCCACTGCTCAGGATTTTGAACTCCATCGAAAAAAGCTGGAGTACGATTTTGGCTGATCGAAAACTCGAATGTGCATTTGATTTTTTCTACACACCTCGTCGCCTGGTGTTGCACCATGAGGCCATTTCAGTCGCACAGGCAGACAGCACGATCGAGCTAATGGGGCCACCAGTCCAGGCAGCCCTCAAGGAAGGTGTCCCCACCAAAGCCGGCGAAGGCTTCGCTCGCAAATGCGGCGTCCCCTTTGAGGCACTTGGACGTGCAGACAACAACGGGCGCGAAGTGCTTTATTTCAAAAAGGAGGAGCAGGGTGCTCCTACGGCTGAACTTCTCGAGGGGATGATTCGTGAGTGGATCGCCGGCATGGCCTTTGGTAAGATGATGCGCTGGGGAGATCGTAGCGATGAGTTTATTCGCCCGATACGCTGGCTGCAAGTGCGTTTGGGAGAGCAGGTAGTGCCCATGAGTTTGATGGGGATCGCCTCGGGAGATCAGACGCGTCTCCATCGTATGGTAAATTATGATCCTGTCACGGTTCCGACCTTGGAGGCCTTTGAGTCTATTTTGGCTGAGGGCGCGGTGGTGTTGCGTCCCGATGGGCGTCGTGCTTTGATCGAAAAGGACTTTGACGCGCTGGAGGCGACTCACGGTATTCGCATCGAACGCGACACAGACTTGCTTGCTGAAGTGATCGCCATCACGGAAAACCCCAAGGCACTGCTTGGGGAGTTTGATACCATGTTTTTGGAGCTGCCCCCTGAAGTGATCATCACATCCATGAAAGAGCACCAACGCTATTTTCCTGTGTTCGAATCGGGAAAATTGAGCAACAAATTTGTCGTCGTCTCCAATGCCTACACTGAGGACTATTCCAAAGTCATTGCCGGCAACGAACGCGTCCTGCGTCCTCGTCTGGCCGACGGGCTCTTCTTTTATCGTAACGACCTGGAGCGCGGACTCAGTACCGAGGGGCTTGAGAATGTACAGTTTATCGACGGCCTGGGGACGCTCTCGGACAAGATTACCCGAGAACAACACATCGCTGCGCGATTGTCTGACCTCTACATGGAACGCCTCGAGGCAGAGACGGGCAAGACGGCGAATGAGATCCAGCAGTTGATTGATCGTGCGGTTGGGCTGGCCAAGGCGGATCTGATGAGTGAAATGGTCTATGAATTTACCGAACTTCAGGGCTTGATGGGCTACTACTATGCCAAGGCACTTGGCGAAGATCCGCTGGTCTATACTGCGATCAAAGAGCAATATATGCCCGTCGGCGAAGGGGCGGAGCTGCCGAGCTCTCTCTTCGCCTCCATTGTCGCCATGGGTATCAAGCTCGATACGCTGCTGGGGCTGTTTTCGGTCGGGATGATCCCCACGGGCTCCAAAGACCCTTTTGCACTGCGTCGTGCCGTCAATGGGATCATACGGATCGTCATAGCCAACGATATTGCCTTTGAGATTGATACGGTGATTGCACTGCTTTCGGATCAGTACGCGGCCTTGGATGCCGATCTTCTGCAAGCGTTTATTCTAGAACGGATCAACAAATCCCTAGATGCCAATCCTTCCGTGATCGCGGCGGTACTCGCCTCGGGCGAGCGTGATATCAACGCCATCGCCCAAAAAGTCGACGCCCTTCACGCCATCGTCTCTGAGGCGGCATTCAAGGAGCAATTCAGCACCTTTAAACGGGTGGCCAATATTTCCAAGGATATCGACCTCGATGGTGATTTGGGCGTCGATACGGCCTTGTTTGAAGCCGACGAAGAGCGCAGCCTGTACTCGGCATACGAGCAAGCCATTCACGGCCATTTCGCCAACTATCGGGAACGCCTCGATGCGCTCTTTGGCCTCAAGAGCGAGCTGGATCAGTATTTTGACGCCGTGATGGTCAATGTCGAAGATGACGCTCTGCGTGCCAATCGTCTCCACACGATCGGAGCGATCTATCGAAGCTTCCGACAGATCGCAGATATCAAAGAGATTTCGATCTGATCGATTGCCCATGACACAATACGACATGGATACCCGGGGCGTATTTGTCGAGTTGCTTGGACGGCTTCGTGCTGTTTTGCTCTCGTATCCTGAGATCATCGAAGTGCGCAATGCCAAACAAACGTCGTATCGGGATGCGCATGGGATGATTGTGATGCTGCGAAGTCGCCAAGATGTATTTGTGACAGCCTGGGGGCAGGGCACCAAGCTTCAGCAGCGATTTCCTTTTCTCACCGGTGAGGGTAAAATAGTGCGCCACTGGCATCTCGGCAACGTACGATCCTTTGACGAAGCGATTTTTCGAGCGATGATTGAGGAGAGCATGATACTGAGCATGGAGGCCCATGAAATGAAGCAGCTCAAAAAGACGCTCAACAAGGAGATGCCATGATCCAAGCAGCCGACCAGCAGGCCATACATCCCCGACTGATGACATCCGCGCTGCCAGCTGAGTCGGATTTTGCCCAGATGGCGTCGGAGGGTTACGAGGTCGTCATTTCACTGGCACAGCGGAGGGATTCTACGGTGATAGACAACGAAGATGCCCTAGTGTGCAAGGCCGGGATGCGCTACATTCACCTCCCGATCGCATGGGAGGCTCCTCGGCTAGAAGATTATGCTTTGTTGAGTGATCTTTTGCGCATGCTGCACGATCGCAAGGTGTGGCTCCACTGCACCAGAAATTTTCGTGTCTCTTCCTTGATGTATCTTTATCATATTATCGAATTAACCATGCCTCCGGCGGAAGCTGAAGCGATACTGCATCGGACCTGGATGCCCAACGATACCTGGCAAGCCCTGATCAATGAAACACTAGAGAAATATGTCGGGCAATACCTCTAAACCCTACGATGTCGCCATAATCGGCGCAGGGATCGCAGGGAGCATGACGGCGTTTGTCCTGAAGCAGATGGGGCAGCGCGTGCTGCTCCTCGATCGCTCGAGTATCCCGGCCAGTGGCGGCAGCGGTGCAGCCGGAGCGTTCGTCTCACCCAAGATCGGCAAGGGCGGCCCCTTGCAGGCGTTGACCAATGAAGCATTTGAATACGCCCATCGCTTTTATCGGCAACACACTCCAGAAGATTTCACACCCAGCGGCGTCCTACGCATCCCAAGAGACGAGGATGATGCTAAAAAATACGAAACATATTCCCAATATAATATTAGCAAATATGAATTATGGAATTCTTCTGAGTTGCGCGCGCATCTGATTGACGATTCGCTTGGAGGTTTTTATTTTCCTGATGCAGGGGATTGCGATGCGCCTCAGCTGTGCCGATCGTTGGCATCCTCGGTCGATTTCATGCAGATGCAGGTCGAAAAATTGCAGCACACCGAGGGGGGCTGGCAGGTCGAGGGGAAAGGATCGGAGCCTTCCGTGCTTGCCCACCATGTCGTCCTGACTACGGGCTACCAAAATGAATTATTTGATATGCGTTACATGGGGATCAAGGGGCTTTGGGGGAGTCGCGGGGATTACCGTGCGACCTTGCCCTTGTCGGTGAGCCTCCACAAGCGCCTCTCTATCTCCTCACGCCGCCACGGGATAGTCAAGATTGGCGCAACCCATGTCAAAGAGCCCAGCCCCTGCATGGCCTGTGACGGCCAGCCGCTCTCGGGGCTATTGGCTGGAGCATCACAGCTGGTCGATACAGAGGGGTTTGTGTTGGAGCGCACTTACTGCGGGATGCGTTCGGGGAGTCGGGATTTTTTCCCGGTTGTCGGGCCGGTGATCGATGTGCCGTGGATGC